>CAYWBR010000031.1:27618-28090 GCA_964456675.1 uncultured Bacteriovorax sp.
GTGCAATGGATATTCTCGTTCCTGGCATTGGAGAAATTATTGGTGGTTCACAAAGAGAAGATAATTTAGAGCTATTACTTAAGCGAATGGACGAATTAAAAATGCAACAAGAACCACTTTGGTGGTATCTAGATCTGCGCCGATTTGGATCAGTTCCTCATGCTGGTTTTGGACTAGGGTTTGAACGCGCGATTATGTATATTACTGGTCTCGGAAACATTCGTGATGTTATTCCATTTCCAAGAACTCCAAAGAATTGCGACTTTTAATAAAAAAATCCCCTTTATAAAGGGGATTTTTTTTATCTATTGTTGGTTATTACTACTACCATTGCCACCACTGTGATTTCCTCGTGGCCCTTGGTTTCTATTTGATTGATTATTAAACCTGCGATTGTGATTTGGTCTTTGATTGTCTCGATTACCATTCTGGTTGTCGCGATTATTTGAATTATTGCGGTTTGGATGTTTTC
>CAYWBR010000032.1:0-27778 GCA_964456675.1 uncultured Bacteriovorax sp.
GTGATCAATATTGCGCAATGAATGACACACTCGGTGTGCTTGAATCAAGAAAAAGAGATAAAGAAAATTTACAAAATATTAGAATCAATTAAATTGAAGCGAAAAATTAAATAGAGAGGAAGAAATATGAGAAAGTTAAGTAGCGTTTTGGCAATGATTGTTTTATCAGTTTCTAGTTTTTCTGCAGAGGTAGATCAATTTACTAATAGAAATGAACCACTTAAAGATTCAAGTCAATTGTTGAATGCTAAAGCAAATGAATATGTGCAAAAAGCCTTGAGTGAATTAAATCTAAAATCATCTGGATGCAACTCCCTTGAGTCAGAAAAAAATCTTTATAAAGAATTGCGAAAATATTTTTCTAATCATACTAAAGGTGAATTAACAATTTATGCATTAAAAAGTGATGATATTGAAAAGCGCAAATTAAAAATTCAAGATTCTGTTTTTAGAGATTGGACAATTTTTGATGGATATCTTTTGGGGAAACCATCGGCCAATAATTCAGATTTAGCTCTTGGGCCTTTGTTGAGGATGAATGATGTGGTTATTGGTACAGACAAGTTAGAGCATTTGTTTGGACGTGGGTTTTCTTATTTTAACAATCACTATTTAAAAGGAAAAAGCTTAAAACGAACAATAAAATCTGGAGTGTTTGGGGAGAAAACAATATACGGTGGGAATAAATTAGCAACTGGTGTATTTAGTTACGCCGATTTGTCAGCTAATTTTAATGGTATGAGATTTTGGAATCACATGTTGCAAAAGAAAGATGATGTATTAGGGGATAATTTTGGTCCCTATATTGTATGTCAAAATGGACTTAAGTGGGAGCAAGTCAAGGATATTGACTTCACTCATTATTTCGATGCGTCTCATGATGAAGCAATTAATTGTTCAAAGTTTCCCACCAAAAAAACAGCAGAAAAATATGGCAATGTTGTAAAAAATCTGGGGGAGAGCAATAAACATTTCGTTGGAATTGCTGGGTGTCCAATTGATCCGAACGCACTATCGGCCATGAAGGAAAAATATGGCGAATTTTCAAAGTATATACTTAATTTATCATCAACTGATAGGGAACTAAGCTACTTTAATGAGTTTTAAGAAAAAGATACTTTTTTACTAGATTTTTCACACTTCAGAAGGGAAAATATAGGCTTTCTACAAAAATTTTGAAAGGAAGCCTATGGATTCTAGGGATTATGTTGGGTTTTATTTAAATGGTGAGTTTACCAAAGTTTCAAGCAGTGATGTTTATTTAACTTTGGCCGATTATCTGAGAAAAATTCGAAATTTAACGGGCACTAAAGTGGTTTGCGCTGAAGGGGATTGTGGCGCATGTACCGTTCTAATAGCTCGGATACAAGATACGATTAGCAATAATAACAATTCACTAATTTACAAATCGGCAAACTCCTGTATCCAATTTTTAGGTTTACTTGATGGCGCACACATCGTAACTGTCGAAGGCATAAAAGGCTCAGATCAACATTCACTTCATCCCGTTCAGAAAAACATGGTGCAATGTCATGGTGCTCAATGTGGTTATTGTACTCCTGGGTTTATTTGTTCTATTGCTAGCCTTGTTGAGGATGTAGCTCGTGAAGATCAATTCATTGAAACGAGTCGAGTAAAAAACCATTTAACGGGTAATCTTTGTCGTTGTACAGGTTATGGGCCTATTATTGAATCAGTTCTAAGTCTCGACCTAAAGTCCGTTCCTCTTTTGAAAATGCAGTATCCAAATGAACAGGAAATGATTAAGACCTTAAAGAGGCTCATTGAGGTAGCAGTTCATATCAAGTTTGACGATGCTGATTTAGACGGGTGCTCAATTACCAGAGAGTTTTTTCTCCCATCAAGTCTAGATGATGCTTTGTTATTTAAGAGCATGAATCCTGGCGTGCGAATTGTTTCAGGTGCAACAGATTTAGGTGTTTTGTCAAATAAGGGGAAAATTAGAATAAATCAAAAAATGTCCCTAAATAATGTGCTGTCAATGTACCAACGTTTAGATCTTTCAAACCAGATCTATCTTGGCTCCAAAGTTTCAATAACAGATGCTGAAAATTATTTAAAAACAAATTTTGAAGAATTTTCAAACCTGCTCCATATTTTTGCTAGTCCTCAAATTAAAAATCAGGCAACGTTGGTTGGAAACTTAGTTAATGCCTCACCCATTGGGGATACGATTCCATTTATGAATGTTTCTGATGCCTCAGTTGAATTAAGTCATATGAAAGATGGAGTAATTAATAAAAGAAAAATTAAACTAACTGATTTTATCATAGGGTACAAAAAATTAGAAATGCGAGATGATGAAATTGTCAGTGGGGTGTTTATACCCACTACCGAAAGTAAATTCAAGTTGTATAAAGCTTCCCTGAGAAGAGATCTTGATATCTCACAGGTTACTTTCGCCGCTCGCTATTGCATGACTAAAAACCAGAAGACAAATGTAGTTAGTGTTACTGATCTCGAAATTGCTATTGGTGGTATGTCAGAAAAAGTTCAACGCGTTGATCAAATTGTTGATATTCTAAAAAACGATTTCTCACAGCAAGGAGTTGAAAATGCCAAAATGGTTGTAGAAAATTTATTTTCTCCTTTTTCTGATGTGCGAGCAAGTCGGGATTATCGATTAAGTTTGGCAAAAAACTTTCTGCAAAAATTTTTTGATGAAGTGTCCGACTCGTTTGTTGAGTACAGAGAGAGTTCGGCCAATGAAGCTAGTCAGGTGAGAGTATGATAAAAGACAAATGTACAAATGCCGTCGGGCAAAATTTGGCACATGATTCAGCTGTTGGTCATGTTACCGGCAAAAGTATATATATTGATGACCGATCTAAATATAATAATGAAGTTGAAGTATTTATCATTGGAGCACCTGTTGCCCATGGTGAGATCACCTTAATTGATTATCAAGATGCTCAAAATCTTGAGGGGATCTATGGAATTTATGATTATAAGTCATTTCATCATAATACTTGGGGACCTATAGTTGAAGAGCAGCCATTGTTGGTTGAAAAAATTGTCAATCACTATGCTGAGCCAATTTTGATCGTAGCTGCAAAAAATCGTGATGCTTTTTTACGAGCAAAAGAAAAAATCAAAATAGAGTTTAAATCACTCCCTGGAATTTTTACTATTGATTCGGCAATTACGCATAATACTTCACTGTATACAGCTACTCCATTTATTCGTGGAGATGTTGAGGCGAGTATTAAAAACTCTGATCATGTATTAAAGGGAGAGTTTGAGTGTGGTGGGCAGGAGCATTTTTACTTAGAATCTCAAGCCGCAATTGCGTACCCGAGAGAAAATGGTGAAATTGAAGTTCACGCATCATCGCAACATCCAACGGAAACACAGCATTTGGTGGCACATAGTTTAGGTCTTCAGTACCATGAGGTTGTATGTATTGTTAAAAGGATGGGAGGAGGTTTTGGTGGAAAAGAGTCTCAGGCAGCTCCATTTGCAGCATACGCGGCACTGGTTGCACAAAAATTAAATCGGCCAGCTCGTTTGCAATTAACAAAAGATGAAGATATGCAAATGACTGGTAAGCGCCATCCATTTAAATTTTTCTACGAAGTAGCTTTTAGTTCAAAAGGCTTGATTGATGCCTTGAAAGTTAAAATTTATGCCGATGCTGGTGCTTATGCAGATTTATCATCATCAATTTTAGAAAGGGCCATGTTTCATATTGATGGTTGTTACTTTATTCCAAATTGCTTCATCGAAGGCAATGCCATGAGAACTAATCATTTATCCAATACAGCATTTAGAGGATTTGGTGGTCCCCAGGGAAATTTATGTATTGAGGCAATTATAGAAGACATCGCCAAAATAATTGGTATTGATTCATTGGAAATTCGTAAATTAAACTTATACTCTAATGATAGAGGTACCATCACTCCTTATGGGCAAGAGGTGGAGCATAATGTACTTCCAGAGTTGTTTACTCAATTAGAGAGGGACTGTGACTATACTGCCAGATTGAGAGAAATAAATATTTTTAACCAAGATTTCAAAAAGCATAAAAAAATTCGTGCTTTGGCGGTCACTGGATGTAAGTTTGGAATCGCTTTTACTGCAAGATTTTTAAATCAAGGTAATGCTCTTTTAAATCTGCACCGAGATGGTTCAATCCAAGTCTCAACAGGGGCAACAGAAATGGGACAAGGTGTGAATACAAAGATTCAGCAAATAGTTGCAGGGGCCTTTGGTATTCATTCTCAGCTTGTTAAGGTGATGCCTACTTCGACAGAAAAAAATGCAAATACAAGTCCAACAGCTGCATCTAGTGGAGCTGATATAAATGGGGCAGCAGCATTAAGAGCGGCAGATAAAATTAAACGTCGTCTTGTTATGTTGATAAAAAAAATCGAAGCTGGATTACCAAGTGATGATATCCACGAAATCGATATTGGTGAAGAGGTACTAGAGTCGGATCTTAGTAGCGAAGAGTACGCGACTTTTCTTTTTATTGATGGAAAGGTTCTGGCGCCCTCGACAAATCAGTATGATCTAAATGATTTAATACTTAAAGCCTATTTTAATAGAATATCTCTTTCTGCTTATGCATTTTTTAAAACACATGGATTAGGTTTTTCAAAAAAATTAGGCCAAGGAAAAGCGTTTAACTATTTTACCAATGGAGCTAGTGCTTCAGAAGTTTTGATTGATCTTTATACTGGAGAGACCAAAGTATTGCGAACAGATATTTTAATGGATCTTGGGCGTTCGATAAATCCTGGTATAGATAAAGGCCAGGTTACTGGAGCTTTTGTACAAGGAATGGGATGGGTAACCAGTGAAAAGTTATATTACGGCAAAGAGATGAATTTAATTAGTCATAGTCCAACTACTTATAAAATACCTTCTATTCAAGATACACCTCGTATTTTTAATGTTAATTTTTTAACTAACCAATACCCAACACCTAATGTTCATCGAAGTAAAGCAGTTGGCGAACCACCCTTTTTACTTGGGGCATCTGTATTTGCAGCAATAAAAAAAGCAATACTTGCTTATCGAGGTGACAGGTTGAGCCTTCATGGTTTGAACAGTCCAGCAACGAACGAAGAAGTGTTTTTTAATTTGCAGTAAGAGGAAATAGTTATGGCGAATTTTTTTGATTTTATTGACTCGTTTAATAAGTGTGTCACTAGAAACTTGCCTTTTGCCGTTGTCACGCTATCAAAAATTGTTGGAAGTGCACCACAGGAATTAGGGGCCAGATTATTAGCGGATAAAACTGGTTTAATTTCGGGAACCGTTGGTGGTGGAAAAATTGAAGCTTACTGTTTGAATGCTGTAAAAGAGCGAATTGAAAAGAATGAATTAAATTCGTTTTCAATTAGTGTAAACCTGCAGCGTGATATTGGTATGACTTGCGGAGGAGAGGTAACGTTTTTATTCGAATTTTTTAATGGCAAAAAACTATTAAACTTTCATGTTTTTGGGGCAGGTCATATTTCACAGGAGTTAGTTCCTTTATTATTAAAATTGAATTCTCATGTTACAGTTTACGATCATCGCCAAGAGTGGCTGGGTAAATTTAATGAACATACTAGGTTAAAATTAGTTGAGACAGCGGATATGAAAAATTTCGTTGGAGAACTTCCGCTAAATTCATTTATTATTTCAGTGACAATGGGACATGCTCTAGATGTTCCAGTATTAGTTGAGGCCCTTAAACGTAATGATTGGGCCTACCTTGGAGTTGTTGGAAGTGAGCAAAAGAAAAATAGCCTAATTAAAAACCTGAAAGAGCTTGGAGTGAGCGAAGATCTATTTAATAAATTTAAATGCCCTATGGGATTGGATATTGGAAATAATGAACCTTTTCAAATCGCGGTTAGTATTGTGGCCGAGATTCTTACTATAGCTTAACCCTATCAAGCGATACAAATTTGTAATGTTTTGCTTTCATGATTTTAATATATAGCTTAATCAATTCAGCACTTTTGATATTCACATCATGAAACAAAACAACACCTCCCAAAAATTTTTGAGATTCATTGATATATCCTTCAAGGCAATTTGCAGTACTAACTTGTTTTTTCCAACAATCCCAATCAGCACTTGAAATGTATTTACCGTTTGTGGCTTTGAGTTCCCCACCGATATCCCAATATAGTGGACCGATGGTGTTTACACCATCAGGGTGTAAGTTGATGACATCTGCAATCTCTTTTTTCCAAGCCCCACCAGGTGCTCTAAAATACCAGTTTTTTTGTTGTGTAGTAAAAGGTTTTATAAAGTCATGAGCATCATAAAATTCTTGGTGTACGATGTCTTTCCAGTTTGGTTCACGGCTTAAGACAGTGGTTAGTATCTTGTGATTGTAAGTATGATTGGCAACCATGTGACCTTCATCAACTATTCTTTTTATGAGTTCGGGGGCATCGCTTGCTTTTTTACCAACGACAAAAAATGTAGCTTTAACATTTTCTTCTTTCAAAGAATTTAATATTTCATCAGTCACACCCACGCTCGGACCATCATCTATTGTTAAGACGATTTCTTTTCTCCCAGTGTGAAGGTTGAATATATTTTTAGGGGCCAGCGGATCTTGTTCAATTGATGGATTAATTGGTAAATTTACAGCATGAGTGTTGTAAATAATTAAAAGAAATAAGGTTATGATTTTCAAGATTGACCTCTTATCTTTTTTATCATGGCAATAAAAAGTTTTTGAGTATTCGAGTCTTTTTTTAATAATCGTTCAAGTTTATCAATAGGATAAATTCGTAGTATCGAAAATATGACTATCGCAATTGTTAAAGGCCGCAATATTTGCCATACAGTTTTTGCTAGATCGTGTTCCTGGTAGTAAAAAAATATGGCAGTTAATATAAGTGTGACAAGAAAGAGTGGGCGAGTTAAGTCTTTCATTAGACCATTTAATAAGGTCATTTTTGTATCAGTTTTTGAATCATTTGATTTGAGGCCCAGAAGTTTATTTTCCAAATCTTTTTCTTTGTTAGAGCTAATATTAAATGCAAAAAATGAAACAATAATTGATAGAAATATTTTTATTAATATTACAATTGTTAAAACGAGAGTTAATTTTTCTGGTATAAAATTAATGACTTCATTTAGTTTAGATAGATAGTAATCAGCAACATCAAATAATTTTTTTCCAAAAATAATTAAGTAAAGAAGCAGCGGTTGTAAAAATGCCCATAATGAAAGTGATACACCACCCATAATAAGACTTATTCTATTAACTCCAAAAATTCTTAGTGGAGCGTGGAAAAATAAGCCTTGCATAGAAATTCCTAACATCGGGGTTAGTTTTTTACCAGCTGGAGACAATGTTTTTAATAAGCTTACAACCTGGGAAGCGTAATAGGGACTTAGTGCATTCATATCTTTTAAGCATAGGCGAGTGAGCCAAAAACTTTGATTTAATGATAAGAAGTGGCCAGTTAAAGGCACTTTTAATCCGTGTAAAAAACTCCCAAGGCCCGTTTCTGCTATAAATAAAATAAAAGTATAGCGAACAAGTTCAGTTTCGTTAAACATGTAGACACCTTTCAATAGGCTGATCTAAGCAGATGAATGATTCTGTTGACTGAATTTCTGCGATGCTCTGCAGTTTTTCAACTAAAAATTGATGATAATCTTTAATTGTTTTATGATGAATTTTAATGATGAGAGCATATGAACCGGTCGTATAATAAACATCTACAACTTCTTTCATTGCTTTAAGCTTTTCGAGAACTTTTCCTAAATCTTTTGCACTTTTTAAATAGATGCCCAAAAGTGTCGTAACGTCATAGCCCAGTTTTTGATAATCTAAAATAATTCGTGTTCCCTTTATGATGCCGATATTTTCAAGTTTATTGATTCTTTGATGAATCGTCCCCGGGCTAACTGTTAATTTTTTTGCAATATCGGTATAAGGCAAGCGCCCATTTTCCTGTAGCATGGATAGAATTTTCCGGTCTAAATTATCAATTTGATATTTTTCTTCCATTTACACCGTCTCAGATTGTTAAATATTCAATAAAGATACAGTTATTTTATTAATTTGATAATTCTTTGTCTAGTTTAATAAATATATGTCATAAAAAATGGAAAAATGCTATTAATATAGAGTGGTTTGTTTGGGAGATGAAATTATGTGTGGTTTTTTAGTATCAGGTTTAGATAAAAGACATTTTGAAGAATCCTTTTTGTCGATAGCTCATCGTGGCCCAGATGACCACTCTATTGTCGAATTCAAGAAGGGGATTTTTGGCTTTCATCGCTTGGCCATTATGGATTTATCAGAAAGTGGTAATCAGCCTTTTAAAAAAGATGATGATTTATTAGTTTGTAATGGTGAAATTTATAATTATCTACACTTAAAAGAAGAGTGTGATAATCATGATTTTCAATCGAGCTCAGATTGTGAAGTGCTTTTACCACTTTATAGAAAAATTGGTTTAAAAAAATTATGTGAAAATATTGATGGCGAGTTTGCATTTGTTTTGTGGGACGAAAAATTAGAAAAATTACTGGCCGCACGCGACCCAATGGGAATTAGGCCACTATTTTATGGATACGATCTAGATGGACAAATTCAATTTGCTTCTGAAGCGAAGGCATTACATAAACTCTCAAAAACGATAAATGCATTTCCTCCGGGACATTATTTTGATGGAAATGAATTCATCTGCTATCTCGATTTGACTAATGATTCAGGTGTGAAGCACGTTGATCAGAATGAAATAGCAAGAGGAATAAGACATTTTTTAACTTCGGCAGTTGAAAAAAGATTACAGTCGGATGCCGAAGTAGGTTTTTTATTAAGCGGAGGTTTGGATTCAAGCCTTGTGTGTGCATTAGCGCAACGGCTTACAAATAAACCAATTAGAACATTTTCAATTGGTATGCCACATGATGCGATTGATTCTAAATATGCAGAGGTTGTTGCTCAATTTATTGGAGCACATCACACATCTGTAGTGATGACCTGGGAGGAGATAAAGTCGTCGTTAAAAGAAGTGATCTATAAATTAGAAACTTGGGATATTACGACTATTAGAGCAAGTTTGGGGATGTATTTAGTTTGTCAGTATATAAAAAATCATACGGATATAAAAGTACTTTTAACAGGTGAGGTTTCTGATGAGCTTTTTGGTTACAAATACACCGACTTTGCACCGGGACCTAACGAATTTCAGGATGAAGCTAAAAAACGCATTAAAGAATTATATCTCTATGATGTATTAAGGGCCGATCGCTCAATTTCGGCGCATAGTTTAGAGGCGAGAGTTCCTTTTAGTGACAAGGATTTTGTTAGTTTTGTCATGCATATTGATCCGAAGTTAAAAATGAATACCACGGGAACTGGAAAAAATTTATTAAGAAGTGCATTTAAAAATGAAGGTTTGCTTCCCGATTCAATTTTATGGAGAGAGAAGGCGGCATTTTCGGATGCTGTCGGGCATAGTATGGTTGATTACTTAAAAGAATTGGCCGAAAATACTTATACCGATGATGAGTATGGACAGCGAATCAAAAAATTTAAACATGGTACCCCTTTCACCAAGGAATCGCTGCTATATCGTGAAATCTTTGATGAACTTTTTCCAAATAGGGATGAGCTGATACCTGATTTCTGGATGCCAAATAAAACGTGGGCAAATTGTGATGTAAAAGACCCTTCTGCTAGAGTCTTGCCAAATTATGGATCTAGTGGAAAATAATTTAATGAATTATTTTTTTTATTTTGTATTATCAGTAATCATACCAACTAAAGCGCAAGATTTATCGCTGTGGAACAAAACTCTTGAGCAAGTGTCGGGTCCCAAAAATTGCCCTCAAGGAAATTTATCTGGATCAAAAACTTCTGGTATTGTTCGTGTTGGCGAGCGAATGTTTTATGTTACAGATGTGAATGGAAAAATTGAAAATACAAATATTCCAGGATGTGTAGATAATTTTAAAACAACCTTTGATACAAAGAAAAATGAATTTATTAAAAAGGCAAAAATTTCAAAATGCATTCAGCCGATGGATGATATGGAATATGATGAAACATTGCGATTGAATTTGCCGAAGAAAACACTCAAGTATACATATAGTAGCAAAAAAACCGAACTACTCGTGAAGAAATTTATTTGTCGCTATATTTTTCGTTAGTTTTATAAAAATCAAATAGAATCTTATTTTTCAAATCAAAATCTTTTTATTAGCATTTACTCATTACTTAATTATCACCGAGGAATTACTGTGAAGGATAGCGAAAACATTTTAATGCGTAGACGTGAGTTTTTAACTTTTTTTGGTAAATCTGCAGCCTTACTAAGTCTCGCTGCATGTGCACCTGGTCTGGTAAAGAATGGCGAAATTGCCAAAGATACGTCAGTCGGTGCATTTGTCGGTTTAAGGCCAAAGATTACGGATGAGCTTCGCTTGGCACCTGGTTTTAGCTATAAAAAACTGATTAGTTGGGGAGATGTTATTAATGTAAATGGCGATCAGTTTGGATTTAATAATGATTATATTGCAATTTTTAATATTCCAAATCGTACCGATGAATTTGTAATGTGGGTTAATCATGAGTATACCCATCCGTTATTTGTCTGTGGGCACAACATGTTTGATCCGAATGATAAAAAAACTAAAACTCAGGTTGATGAAGAAATGAAAACTCTTGGAGGTTCATTAATTCATTTGAAGAAAAATGGTGAAAATTATGAACATGTATTAAATTCAGAATATAATCGGAGAATTACTGCTAATACGCCACTACCTTTTTCAAACAATGATTTGATCGCAGGGTCTAATGTTGCTATTGGGACATTTTGTAATTGTGCAGGTGGATTTACTTCTTGGGGGACTGTTTTGTCCGGAGAAGAGAATTTTCAAAATTACGTAGGAGACTTAGAATATTCAAAAGATGGAAATCATAAAAAGATACCTCAAAAATTTACCTATGAATGGGACAAGTTTTATCCAGAAAGATCTCCATTGCACTATGGGTGGATCGTAGAAGTAAATCCACTTACTGGCATAGGTCAGAAACTGACAGGTGTTGGTCGCTTTTCCCATGAAGGTGCTACTTTCGTTCATGCAAAAGATGGCCGGGCGGTTATTTATTCAGGAGATGATGCAGCTGGAGAGTGTTTTTATAAGTTTGTCTCAGATGCAAAGGATAATTTAGATAAAGGTGTTCTATACGTTGCAAACCTTGATTTGGGAGAGTGGATTCCATTAACAATGGAGCATCCTATATTAAAAAAAGAATTTAAGAGTCAGTTAGAAATTTTAACATTTACTCGAAGAGCAGCAAAATTAGTTGGTGGAACTCCTCTTGATAGACCTGAGGATTGTGAAATTGATCCGACTACGGGGTTTGTATATTTAAATTGTACCAATAATCATAAGGAAGGTCGTCCTTTTGGAACAATCTATAAGTTCATAGAGTCTTCTGGACATGATGGATTAAAGTTTAAATCCTCAGTTTTTCTGCGTGGTGGTCCGAGCTCTGGAATTGCAAGTCCTGACAATATGGTTTTTGATCGCAAAGGAAATTTATGGGTAACGACAGATATTTCTGATGAAAAAATAGGCGATAAACATCATTTGATTTTTGGCAACAATGCTTTGTTTTACATACCAATGTCAGGGCCTCATGCTGGTTCACCTGTTCGTGTGTGTGAAGGACCTTTTGAAAGTGAGTTAACAGGTCCTTGCTTTTCGCAGGATGGGAAAACGCTTTTTTTAAGCGTTCAGCATCCAGGAGGTAACACTAAAACTTTAGACAAGCTTACAAGTCACTGGCCGGAAGGGGGCAATAGCATTCCAAAACCAACAGTAATTCAGATAAAAATCCCAGAGTTTCTCACTTGATAAAGCGTTGATAATTTTTGCATTTATAATAGTTGAGTTTTTCATTAAATAATAAGATGAGAAAAATTAATTTCTCTTAAGTTCTGTTTGTGTCTCTTGAAGAAGTTGTGGTTAATGTTAGAGTAATATAGACACTAGCAATGGAAATCCGGTGATTAAAAAATTTAGAAAAAATACATTTAACTATGTTTTCATTTTTATTTCATTAGTTCTCGGATTTGTATTTTATACAGTTCATTTAAAGGTGGTTGAGTTTTCAAAAGAAAGTTTATTTGAAAAATTTCAGCTAAGTCAAAATAAGGCATTTACGTTATTTGAAGATAAATTAAATGGCTACGTATACGGGCTTCAAGGTATAGGGGGAGTATTTAGATCAATTGATTTTAAATATAGTCCAAGAAAAATGAGAGAGTACGCCGAGTCTCGTAATTTTTTTAAAAATTTTGAAGGAGCTCTTGGCTATGGGATTATTAGATCAGTTAAAGATCAAAAAGAGTACTTAAAAAAAATTAGAAAACAATCACCCGAATTTAAAATTAAAAATTTAAATGAACACAATAATCAATTTAAGATTATTGAAACAATCGAGCCACTTGAACGCAATCGACCAGCTATTGGTTTAAATATTGCATCAGAAAAATTTAGAAATGAAGCAGCTGAATTGGCCATAGATCTAAAGAATCCAATTATCACAAAAGAAATTAAGTTGGTTCAAGATAATAAGGAGTCAATCGGTTATTTGATATATTTACCGATTTATAAAACGAGTAATATAAAAAAAATAATTTCACCCCGAGATGACTTTGTTGCTTTTGCTTACGCCCCTGTATTAGCTGATGGTATCGTTGATTATCTAAAAAAAAGAATAGATTTTAATTTTCATTTGAACATATACCAAGAAAATAGTTCTAAGGTATTTTTTAGTAATGGTAAAAAATTAAATAATGATTTGAAAGTAGAGTTCAAAAAGAAAATTCTTGGAAGAGTATGGACTTGGGAGGCTTCTCAAAATAGTGCAGATGATTTAAAAAGTATTGTTATCCTGTCGGGAACCGCTCATATATTACTTTTCTTACTTCTTTCATATTTTGTTTATCGTTATTTGGTCACACTTGAAACTGTTGATGAGCAATTGGATAAAAATTTCAATCTAGAATATTGGCAGCACACCGTTTTAAATTCTACTGATTTTTCAATAATTTCGACAGACAAAGATGGCATAATTAAAACCTTTAATAAAGGTGCCGAAAAAATCTTAGGTTATTCAGCTGATGAGGTAATTGATCGTGAATCACCGGCACTATTTCATGATATGAACGAAGTAATAGCTAAAGCATATGCCTTAACAATTGAATTAGGTGAGGAAATTAAGCCTGGTTTTGAGGTCTTTGTGACAAAAGCAAATAGGGGATTAACAGATATAAACGAATGGACTTATCTTCATAAAAATGGAACGAAAAAAATCGTTAGGCTTATTGTGACAACATTAAGAAACAAAAAGCATGAAATTTTTGGCTATTTAGGAATTGCAGAGGACATTTCTGAGGTAAAAGAGCTTCAACACTTAATTGAAGAGCAAAAATTAAAAATGGTAGAATCTGCTAGACTTTCAGCACTTGGCGAAATGGCCAGTAGTATCGCTCATGAAGTAAATAATCCGATTACTGCTATTAATAGTTTGATATTAATGACAACAAAAAAAATAGTCCGTAATGAGATTTCTCTAGGAGAAATTCCTGCGGAGCTTAGTAAGTTAAATAATTTGGCAATCCGAGTTTCTAAAATAGTGTCAGGTTTAAAAACATTATCAAGAAATTCATCACAAGATCCATTTATCAAATTTTCCATAAAAGATGCAATCGATGATGCTTTAACTATTTGTTCTCAGCGTTTAAATAACCAAGAAATTCATTTGATACTAGATTTGGGTGTTGATGAGCTGGTTTTAATGCGTCCGACACAAATTTCACAAGTGATTTTAAATTTATTAAACAACTCTCATGATGCCATTTCAAATTGCCAAAATAAATGGATTAAAGTGCTGACATCAATTGACAATAATATGCTTTATATTCGAATTATTGATAGTGGTAATGGTATTAGGGAAGATGTATTAAATAAAATGATGGAGCCATTTTATACAACTAAAGAGTTTGGTAAAGGTACAGGATTAGGTCTTAGTATTTCAAAATCAATTATTGAAAGTCACAATGGCAAATTTTATTACGAATTGTATAATGGAAACACTTCGTTTGTAATAGTCTTACCTAAGGCTTAAGTTTCAATATTATTAGAAATCATTTTTATGACTTCATCAAAATCAAATGGTTTTTTAAAAAATGCAGTCAATTTTAGATTGCTGATCTCTTCGTCAGATATGTTAGTATCTGCAGACATAAAATAAAATTGCACATCTTTAATATTGCTATTAGCAAAAGTCAAAAGGCTAAAACCATCACCATCTTTCATCCGAATATCAGATAAAATTGTTTTAATATCAGGATTATTTTTGAGAACATTAATGGCAGTATTTCCTGATTCAGCTTTATAGACTAAAAATCCTGAATAGTTAAACTCATAAGCTAAATAATCTAAGATGACACTTTCATCGTCTACTATTAAAATCTTTTTCATGTAAATGATTTTAACACGAAAATTTTTATCAAAAATCAATAAAAAATTAATTCTTATCTGTAATTAGTTAATCAATTTACTCAACTGAAAAAAGAACAAACTTTAAATACCGAAGTTCTGTCATCATGAGAGGATAAGGGTGATCAGTGGGTTGGGCCCCGAGGTAAATAATACGTCCCCGTTTGTTGGCCTTAGACATAGCATTTTGACAAATTTCTAAAAAAATTTCATATGTAATATGACTAGAGCAAGAACTTGCGGCAAAAAGTCCACCATTCTTTACCAGTCGTAAAGCTTGAGAAAATACCCTCGTGTATCCCTCTATTGCTTGGGGAATTGCTTTTTGATTGGGAGCAAAGCTTGGGGGGTCGGCAATTACTAGATCGTATTTAGTTTTATCTTTTAATTTTTGTTCGACAAATTCAAAAGCATCTATTGCGATTGCATAGTGTGGGGTTTTGATATTATTCACTTCAAAATTTCTAGAAGCAGCCAGGATTGCAGCCTTCGAGATATCCACGCTTGTCGTTGATTTGGCATTACCAAGTGAGGCAAAGAGTGAAAAACCGCCAGTGTAGCTAAAAAGATTTAGTACATCTTTATCTTTAGAAAAATTTTTAATCATTAAACGGTTATCTCTTTGATCAAGGAAAAAACCAGTTTTAGCTGCATCTCGAATATTTGAAGCAAACTTTGCACCATTTTCAAGAAAAATAACTTCGTCGGCAAGTTCACCGAAAAGATTCACCCCTTTAATTTCTTCATGGTTTCTTCTTTTTAAATAGATACAGGTTAAAAAATTAAGATCTCGTCTTAGCCATTCAGTTATTTTTTCATGATTCCAAATTTTTTCCATAATTGGGTGGTCATGCTTAATAACCGCAACGGTATTGTAGATGTCAATTGTTAAGCCTGCAAAATTATCCCCCTCACCATTGATAAGGCGATATGAATCGGTCAACTCATTTGGGAAGTGAGCTCGTAGAGAAAGTGCTCGCTTCCAATTATACTCGCACCAGAGTTTAAAGGTGAGGGGCAAATTATTTTTTTTGTAAAAAGGTTCTTCGTTTAAAAAAAGTAAGCGAAAACTTAATTGTGTGTCGTCTTGGTAAATACCAAATCCAAGAGAATCTTTTTTATGAATTAATTCTACTATTCCTGATTTTTGCTTTGAGTTGGGATCAAAGCAATCCTTAAACACCCATAGATGGCCTCGTTTTAAATGCTTAGTGACATCACGAAGAAGTGGCAATTGAGGAATAGTTTCAGGTAATGAAATTAATGATTGTTTATCCATGATTTTCCAAAATGCTATCGATGTGAATAGTTAAATTTTTTAAGAAATTATCAATGAGTCAAGTTAGTTAGGCAATATTATAATTAAATAAAAGCCCCGCCTGTGAATAAGGCGGCGGGGCTTTTGCTTTAAATTTTGGTGTTTTCTGCAAAAAAGTTAAGAGGTTGTCTAACATCGACCAATCCACCACCTTTAGGCTTGGGAAAATCTATGGCCTTAAGAACGCCACCCATGCAATCAATTCCTTTTGTCGAAAATTGTGCCTGAGCTGACTTGATTTTAACAGTTGAAACTTTACCAGAGCCTTCAATTCTAAAATTTAAGTCAATTATTCCTTTTATTTTCTCAGAATTTTCTTGTAACTCTTGCTGGTAGCAGTACCTAAATTGAGGAATATATTCTTGTAAAATCTTTCTTAATTGCTCAGGATCAATTGCTCCCAATACGACAGTTTCTGGTTGAACATAAGCTGTATCAATTCCTTTTTTGTTGCCTAATCCTTTAGGTCCAGTAGAACGATCATAGTTACCAACTTGATCTTTGCCTAAATCAAACCCCGAGCCGTCGCCATGAGATCCTGGAGCACGGTATTCACCAGTTAAATTAGATCCATTATTGCCAACTCCTAAACCAGTGCCTTGGCGAGCAAACCTTGAGCCTTCAGCACTCCCTCCTGATGGTACATTCAATCCACCTGAGCCCATTAGTGCCTTTAATCCTTTTCCACCTTTAAACTGGTAGCCTTTATTAGATGAGTCACCAATAGAGCTAACTCCCGCACCTGGAGTGGAAAGAGCACCATTTTTTGCGGATCCTTTTTTTGATAATTGCGATGGGCCATTATCAGAATGAGTAGCGCCCCCAGCTTGCACGGTCTTTGCAATTTGAGGAGCGCTAGTCGATACAGGAACAACTGCCTGACTCATAGATTTCACAATCTGCTCTTTTTTTAGCTGATAAGCCTTAGGGGGGGCGATAAAATCCATTTTTATCGCCACAGACTTAGGAGCTGTTGGAGTTTTTTGTTCATTCATGAGTCCAGGAAATTTTAATAAGAGAAAAATTATGTGAAAGATAAAACTTCCGACAATGGCATTGCGAAGAAAATTGTCTCTTTCTTCTTCACTTCGCCTCTGTCTTGGAATGTCATTCATGGTTATAGTAGACATACATTCACCTTAATTATTTTTTACTGCCTTCTTCTGCTGCGATAGAAAAATTTCTTGCACCTGCAAGTCTGGCCATATCCATAACTTCAACTGCCTTACCTAAAAAAGCAGCACTATCACCTTCAAGAATTACGGTGTCAGTTTTGAGGCTTGCAAGCTCTCTTTTTATAGCAATAGGCAAATCTTTTTCTTCAACTTTCTTTCCTTGAACTGCATACTTTCCATCTTTACTTAGAGCAATAATGAGTATCTCAGGCTCTTTTTTTTCTGATACCGCTGAAGTTGTTGGTAACTGAATATCAAGACCCGACTCAAGTGCTGCGGTAGAAGACACCATGAAAATAATTAAGAGAACTAACATAATATCAATTAATGGAGTCATGTTAATTTCTGCAACAATATCCTCATCTCCACCGCTATCTTTCATACTTCCCATTGACATAAAATACCCCCATCAAAAAAGTTACATTATTTTTTAATTGAATTAAATTGTTCGGCCATATCTCCGAGGGCATTTTTAAATTCAGTATTGATTTCATTTATTTTTACTTGGAGGTAGTTGTAGAACATAACTGCAACCACCGCTACAAGGATACCTGCAGCCGTTGCAATTAGAGCTTCAGAAATTGAAGCCGCTACGACCGCAAACCCTGCTTTACCAGCGGCTCCGATAGCACTAAAAGAACCCATAATCCCCCAAACCGTACCAAATAGTCCAACAAAGGGAGCAGATGAACCGATAGTTCCCAACATCCACAGGTGTTTTTTTAGAGCTTGATTTGTTTCGATGAGTCTTCGTTGAATTCTAGCTTCGGATTCATCTTTTGAATTTGCATCATCGAAAATTGCAAAGTGTGTTTTAGCAATAACTTCTGGGCAATTTTTATATAACCAGTCCATTTCATGGAATTTTTTGGCAACTATAATTCGAGTTGCTTCATCATGAAAATGTTTTGCTTGTTTTTTAAATTTGTTTAAATACATAATTTTGTAAATGGCAACGGCCCACGTAATCACTGAAAAGATCAGTAGTGGGTACATGATAAATCCGCCTTCTTTAAATAATTCAATAATACTGTGCATAGCTTTCCCCCTGTCTAAACTAATTCTTTGCTGTTTTTTCGGCTTTTATTGCTTCGTCAACTAATTCAAGAAGCATCTTATTTCTTGAATTAAATTCTTCTGCATAAGTTCTTTTTTCTAATATTGACTTTGCTTTTTCAAACTCTTTATTTTGAAAAAGATTAAGTGCATAAACACCAACAATGTCGGCCCGATTAAGGTAATGAGGATTAATTCCAGTAATGGCCTGATAGGATTTTTTTACTTGATTAATTCTTTGATAAAGTACTGCCAGCGAATATAGAACATCAACATCTTTGCTATTTTTTTGTCTTAGACCTTCGAGAAGTTCAAGCGCTTTATCGTTTTGTTGATATTCCATGTAAATTTGAGCCATGTTGAAAACTGGAGTGTTAAACTCTGGGGCTAATGTATTTGCTTCTTTAAATAAGTCATAAGCCTCATTTGTTCGACCATTATTAAGAGTTAACAATCCTAGATTATTTTTAATCATAGCTTCAATTAAACGCTTATGAGTTTGACGAGTTTCAGCTTGAAGTGCCTCTAATCCAAGATTGTAAAAGAATGATCCTTTGTTAAATTCTTTTTTTAACATGTAACATGTTCCCATTGCATTCCAGAACTCGGGATTCTTTTTATTAGCTTCAGTATTTTCTTCTAATAGTGCCAAACCTCTTTTAAATTTTTGGGCATGACATGAACGAGTTGCCTCGATGATAAATGAAATATTTTTTTTCTCACTTTGATCTAGTCGAATAGAGTTGTAGCGCATAAAAGATTCTTCTGCTAATAGATCGTCAGAATTGTTTTCAATTATACTCTTAAAATTAGTTGTGGAGCATGACGATAATAATGCGAATAAGCTAAATGTTAAAAATTTTAGTGAGTAATTAGCTTTCGAAATTAACATTTAAAACCCCATGCCTTTTGTGGTCTTACTTGATATTCCCCCCGAAACATTAAGTAAGACTTTATCCTTGGGGTTGATTATAGCTCTTTAGAAAATTGATATTACTAAAATTTAAAATTAGCGCGCAAAACCAAAAAAACCTTAGAAAACAAGGAGTTGCACTATTGGGAGAAATGTGAATTTAGCAGCGTGCTTTAAATAAATCGCCTTAAAAAAAAGGCACCATTATAGATTTCATAAGCTTATTTTTAATAAATCGAATCAGCTGATACTTGCCATTTTTTAGATTAAAAAAGCACTCTAACGAAAGAGTGCTTTTAGGCAAAGAAGATAATGAAAATTAAAGATTAATTTTGTGATGCCATACTTGATTTATTATCATTTAGTGTTTTATCAAGTGTGTTTAATAGAAATTTTGCGTAGTGTTCTGTCATTAAGCTTGTGACTTCTTCTTCGCGGCTCATGTGTTCTTTGTGAGAGATTGATTTTCCGTGTTTTGTAAAGTGTGAGTTTTTTGTAAGAATTGTTTTTGCATCTTTTTCAAAAACTGAAGCCTTTTTAGAAAGCTCTAAACCAAATTCTTGCATCTGACCTATAAAACCATCACTATAATTTTTATCCATTGATGGATGAGCTTTTAAACTAAAAAGACTTTGACTTAAGGAATGTGTTTTTATGCGAAGTGCGTTTCGTATTAAAAATGACTCAGTCAAATTTGCATCTTTTAGTAACTTTTTGGCTTCCTCAGTGTAATTATTGAGTGTTATAAATTTTTCTTCTAAGTTAACGTTAAATGATTCTTCATTGAAAGGACTTTTTTCATCAATCACGATGTCTGTTTTCATTGACTCTATACGAACTAAGAATTCTTTTGCCTTTAGAAATTTAGCTTCTGCTTTGATTAAACGATCGTCGCTAGTTATTTGTTTTTTAGCAATTTCTTGAAAGATATTTGCAAATTCTTCGCTTCTTTCCCAGATTTCAAATCCGATAAATTGGTTGAAAAGCCTAGATATTTCTGCATTTTCATTGTAACGAGTATAGATTGCTAAAATCAATTTTGAGTCATTCGTGAATAGGGCATGGTGAAATGCTCTAAGAACTATTTTTCTTTCTGTTTCAAGATGTAAGCCACAAGCTTTATATTTTGAAAAAACACTTTCTAAGTCAATGGTGTTTTTATCTGCGGTTAAAGAGTTTTCGATAATTATTTCAATCGCCTCTTGTTTTTCGTTGAATTTTTTATCGCAATATTTTTGAACAATATTTTCTGCAATTTCTGTTGAAAATTTAAAGTTTTGTAAAAGTCTTTGACCTTTACTTAGTTGCAATAGAGCAGGAGCTATCTTGTCAATCTCTGATTGCTCATACATTTTTAAGCTTTCAGTTAGCCACTCTTTTGAATCTGTAGACTTATTCTGTTGAATCATTATGAGTGATATCGCAAAAGCCGATTCTGCTTTTGTCTGTTTTGGGTATTTTTTATTTTCAAAAATTTCTTCATATCCAATTAAGGCTTCTTTTATTTTTCCTTGTTTTTCCAGTGCCTGGTATTTTTCAAATAATAGTGAGCCCAGTATGCGTATTGATTTTTGAATATAGTCTGATTCAAATTTTAAATATCCGTTGTCGATTTTATTTACCCAGAATGCAATTTTATTTGTTTGTTTTTTCTGGATTCTATATTCTAGAATTTGAGTTAGCATCTCTCTATGTATTTTAATGTCTTCGTCATAGTGAAATTTATATACCATTAAAGTGTTAAGAGATTTTTTTAGTTGTTTTTTATTGAATTGGATACTGAATAATTTTTGGTAAAATGTCTTTGATTTTTCATGTTTTGGATAAAAAATTAAATAATTAGATATTGCAAATGTTACAATTTTATCCTCGGATGATTTGGTAAGTTTTACATGTTCAAGTGTTGCTAGTATTGCCTCAAGGGATTTCTTCGTAATTTCTCCTGCATCCTTTTGTTTTTTAGAGAATAATACAGCTTTTTGATAGTAACGAAATGCGCCTTTAAAATCATGAACGCTTAGGTATGACTCTGCTTGGTAGTAGTGGTAAAGATTGGTTTGTTTGTTATCTAGTACAGTTAAAATGTCAAAAAAAGCTATGATATGTTTTAATTCATTTTTGTTAAATTCTATTTTTTCTTTAACTTTATCTTTTACTAAATTAACCTGTAAAAAGCCTGCGAATTCTTTAATCTTATTAATTGTAGTAAATTGATCATCGTTGGATAGGTTTTTCGAGTTGTAGATGGTCTTTAAAGACTCTGACGTTGTGAAAAATAATTCGATTTTTTTATTTTCTCTGTAGATGTCTAGTTGGACCTGGTGCACATCTACTTGGCCTTGAATATCTTTTCTTTTTCTTGAGTCTTCTAGTGCCGATAATAAAATTTCTTCTGTTGCATTGAAGTTATTTTTACTTGTTGAATATCTGGCCATTTGAATAAGATAGAATGAAGGAGTCTTTGTATTTTTTTGATAGAACCGAATTCCTTCAAGATACTGATCTGCTTGAATATAAAAAAGACCGGCTGCATTCAATATTTGTTCGTTCATCGAGACAATGTTTGGTCTTTTACTTGCTTCAAATGACATCATTAGAAAGTTTAATGCAGATTTAAAATCACGCTGCTTTAAATGACACCACCCCGCATTGAACAAATGCTTGGCATACCACTCATTGTCGGTATTTTTTAAAATTTCACTATAGAAACTTATTGCATCAAAATATCGTTTATTATTATAATAATATTCGGCAAGTCCCACCTTGGAATTGTAAAGCACATCTTTGTCATTGTTACTTTTTAAAATTGCAGATTTTAAAAAACTCTCAGTTTTCAAGGAGTCCTCAAAATCTCTAGAATTCATTGCAAGTGCATAATAGATATGATTAATTTTTTTATAGTCAGGATATTTTTTAATTACACTTAGACCATATACTTCAGCTGTTTTAAACTGCTCAGTTGAATTTTTAAATGAATCTTCTTTTTTCTTTTTGCCATTTGACTTTAAAAATAATTCGTTTTCTTTTTGTCTGATTAATTTAATTTTTTCTGAATAAAGCTCAAATAATCGATGCTTTAATTCTGGACCAGAGTATTTGTTTCCCTTTATTGTTTGAATTTCTTTGTTCACCAATTCCATTAGTGATTTCCAGCGCTCTTCTTGCGTAAGTACATCCGTAACTGGAGCAGATAGAGCATTGATTGCATTGATTAATAAAAATAATGTTGTAAAAAATTTAAAACTTTTGAATGCTCTAGTTTTCATACTGCCTTCATTATTATTTCTTTATCTTAAATTTTCAATTTCGCGCTTGATCTCTAGGTCAAAGTTATTTTTTTCCAATAATCTTTTGTCAAATTCTTTTTTATCTCTTTCCACTACTGTCAAATCACCAGGTGCTACAATTTCACCCTTTACCTCTAAAGAACCTAAGTCGATAACGTCATAGTCTTTATATTTATATAAAACATCTGTAGACTTTTGTGATTCTGCATGGCTCGTTTGCGCAATGGTGAATAGTATTGTTAATATAAATTTATTCATTTTCTTTATCCTTGTTTTGACAGGCGCTCGATAGTGCGAATGAATAATCACCTAATTCATCGGCCCAAAAAGATCCATTGAAGTCGAAGAAGTATTGTTGCACGTTGCGATTAATGTTTCTTTCATCCCCTCGATCTCTTTCTAATTTTGCTTGCGGACGATATATTTGATTTCTCTTTTGCGACAATAGTTCAAGTTTTAAATTGAACATAGAGTAACTGTGGCGATGAATGTCTGTGATAAATTGATAAATTTCTTTTTTAATATAATAATTCATTTTAGCGGAGATAAAACGTATTGTTTCATTTAGGTTCACTTCAATTTGTTTTGTGAAATCATTTTGATTTTTCAATCGTTTAATTAACGCAAGTTCATCTTTTGCAGACTTAAGCGAAGCCAAGTCAAGATTGAATTTAACTTGCTTACGGGTTTGGGTAACTAAATTTCTAATGAATGGATTTAAGTTCTCCCTAGTTGTTGGGTCTGCATAATAAAGCTCAAGAAAATATGTGTTAGACTGTTTATTATTATTCAAAATGTCTTTCAACGCTTGTGCCTTAGGACGGTAGAATTCATAGTAATGATCGACTACGACAAGTGCATCATCATATAGACACAAATTATAATAGCTTAAAGCAGTTAGAACTTCTGCTTCTGGGAAAAAGTAACTCGATAGCAAAGGGGATTTGTAAGTTGTTAATAGACCCAAGCTACGATTGTAATCCTTTAGGTAATACTGGGCCCATGATTTTTCAAGAATTGTGTATGGCCATTTGTATGAGCGCTTATCAATCTGATCGTATAAATCAACAGATTTTTGATAATTTTTATTTTTAATTTCTAAGCGAGCTTCTCGAATTAAACAAGTTTCTCGTAAGTATGAATAATAGCGTTTCAGCTTTTCATATTTGCCTTCCGATTCAAAGCGTTCAGCTTTATTTGAGCATTGTCTATAGAAGGCCAGTGCTTCACTGTTTAGACCAGCTAAATCTTTGATACTTCCTTTTAGTAAGTCTGCTTCAATTGAAAATTTGTGATTAGAAGGTATTTTCGATATAACTTCTAAGCTTTCTTTATAGTTTTCTTTTTGGAATAGGCGAGTACCAAGAATAAGTTGAACTGAAGGAATATTGAATTGTTTTAACTTGTTTTCCTCGAGATTCAATGCTGCCATCGTTCCGGTTTTTAGTACTAACGTTTCGATGTCTTCTTCGAGTTCTTTATCAACTACACTGTTTTCTTCGAGGTATTTATTGATATAGGGAATCGCACTAAAATAGTACTGGCCATCAATGAGTTCATGGGCAATAAGTTTGTTTTTTGTAGCACCCTTGTCTGACATGTATATTTTGTACGCTTCTTTTGCCGAGCCATAAGTTACTCCCATTGGCAGAGCGCATAGACTTAGAGCAGTGATTAATTTTTTCATTTTTTCCCCCACCACTCATTAAAAAGAGAATCCGATGGCAATCATTCCATCATATGTTGTTCTCATCTTCTCACTTCCAGCTCGACTGTTAACAGTTGGCCCAGGTGCTTTATAATTATTCATAATTAAATCAAAGCCAATATGGATATTTTTAGTTGCGTGAAATTGTAGCTGGGTTTTGCCGATGATTGATGTGGCGCTTTCTTTACTATAACTATTGGCCGCACTTGGATTTGATACCGTTGTCGCATTACTTTCATTATTTACTTTTCCTAAGCCTGCACCGAAGGACCAGTCAAAGTAAAAAATTTTATTGAAGGTGTTTATTTTACCATAAAATGGAGACCATTTTGCGATTACTCCATAACTACTTAAGGGTCTTCTTATAAATGGAACAACACCGTTAATTCGCTGAATATTTTCTAAATTGTCATTACTCTTATTTGAGTATTTTGTGTAAAGACCTTCGATTGCCCATTCTTCAGTTATATAGAACCCTGCATTTCCATGAATTAGACTTGTATCTTGGAAGGTGGACGAAAGACCATTTCCATAGCCTAAATTAAAATAGAAGCTATGTTCTTTTTTGTGAACTTTATTCTGTAAAACATAAACTTTTTTATCAGGGTCAAGCCACATAAAATCATACAAATCTTTTTCAGAGGCATATGTTTTTATTGTGAAAATGCTTAGCAAGAAAATCCATATCTTCATAAAATCCCCATGTCTAAAAAATTTATACTTCCCCCCAGAAGAATAAATTTTTTTTTAAAATTTTAAGATCAACCTAAAAGACGATAAGTTTGTTGAAACGATTATAACAATTTGAAAATCATTCTCCAGGAAATCTAAAATGAATACTTAGAAATGGGAGTTATTGTGAGGAATATTTGTGGGTTATAAGCCTTTTTTATCATTATTTATTTTTAATAATTTTTTTTTCAATTTTCATTTTTTATGCCAACTTAGCTTGGCGTTTTATTGGAAAATCTTTTATAATTAGCTGGTTATAATTTCTAGTATTGGTGCTATATGACTCAGTATTCGTCTTATCTCTGTCAATATCGAGAGCAATGTTCAGGCTGCTCACTTTGGCATCTCAATCTTTTAGAGCAACTCAACTATAAAAAAGAAAAAATGAGTTTGCTATTAATTGAAAAAGGTATTGCCAAAGGTATTGATATACAAATGCTCGGCGTGGATTCTCTAAAATATAGAGATCGCATTGATGTGAGTTTCGTAAACGGTAAATTGGGCTTTTTTGGTAAGAACAATGTTGAGAAAAATATTATAGACATTGTCGATTGTCTTATTTTAAGTGATTCATTGAGAATTTTTTTTTATGAATTTAGATCACACCTGTTAAATTATAAAGTGGCGTTTACAGACTATAAGATTTCATTCAGACTACGAGTAGGCCCTCATGGCGATAGGGGGCTATGGATTGATACAAGCCATTCGATTATAAAAGAGCTTTTAGATGAAAAAACCTTCCTCCTAGGTTTAATAAATCGAGGTGTAGTTATTGAGATAGGGCAAAAATTAAAGCCTTTGGCCTTGTCTGAAAAACAAGAATTAAAATTACAAAAAGAAAAAATACCAAAGCCCTGGATTTCAACTTTTTCGCAAGATTTTGAGCAATTTGATATATTTTCTGAGGTTGGAGCATTTACTCAACCTGGTATTGTTTCAAATAAACTCTTAATTTCGGAAGTACACTCTATCATTTCAAAAATTGAAGATTTGAACGGTAAATTTAAAAACGTAATTGAATTATTCTCTGGTAATGGAAATTTTACACTTGCATTTTTATCTCGTGGATTGAAAGTCCATAGTTATGAAAATCATCTAGGTGCTCAAAAAAATTTGGAATTATCGCTCGATAAATATCCACAATTTAAAGAAAATATAAATTTTTTTAGGATTAATCTATACGGAGGTGGCATAAAAGACGCAGTAAAGTTTTCAGAGGATTCTCTTTTATTTGTTGATCCACCACGCTCAGGCTTATCGAAAGTAATGGATCTTTTGGAGCTTCAACCATTTCATAATTTGCCGATTCATTTTCTCTATGTTTCATGTGAGGCAAGATCCTTAGTTGAGGACCTTACTCGGTTAATTAACCTCGGTTATGAAATTCAATTACTTAAAGGCATTGACCAATTTATTTATTCTGAACATTCAGAGTGGATTTGTTTACTAAAAAAAAGCAGTAAAAAGTAATATATTTTTCGAGGTAAGTGATCAATTGACCGATAGGTTAAATATGAAAACTAGCTGGATAATTTATTTATTTTCAATCAGTATATTTTTTATTGTAAGTCATTTCAATTTATATAAAGATCCCTCACGTTCTATTGCTGAAGCCAAATTAGTAAATGCTCGACACGTGGTTTTTGATCTGGATTGGACTTTGTTTTCCGAATTTGATCCTACGCTTATTAAGCCTAGGAGTGATCGAGTTTTTTATGTCGAGGGTAAAAGTTATTATCTGTCACCATTTGCTGAAGAGCTTTTGCGTTTTCTCGATGGACTAAACATAAAGATTTCTTTTTTTTCAGGTGGCCATGAATCGAGAAATATAGCTTTACTTGAAAGCGCAAAACTACAAGATGGGCGAAGCTTTTATAGTATCGCTTATAAAGTATTAAGTAAGTCTGATTTAACTGTTATGAGCAATGATGAAACACTCGGCTTTTCTGATCGCTTTAAGAAAGATCTCACTCGAATTACTGACGATTTAGATTCAATTATTTTAATTGATGATAATAAAAATTTTGCACTTGGTGAACACCAGATTAAGAATATTTTCTGGCTCGGGCCCACATATCAAGTTTTAACAAAAATGGACGATGTTCAATTGGTTCAGCCTAAATATTTACCACCAACAATAGAGGCTTGGGATTTGTCCAATCATAAACTTTTGATAATAAAAGAAGCGATTAGAGAAGCTTTATTTTTAGAAAAATCTCAAAGAATATCATTTAAAGAGGCCATGCATAGAATACAGATAAAAATAAATTTTGAAGCTCAAAAATATTCACCATATTCAAAAAATTTAAAAACCAAAGGTCTACTATATTTACCGAATAAATCTTTTTCAAGTGTTAATAGTTACACTTGCAAAGACGGGATAGAGCAATTTTTACTCATTCATCGATAAATAGTTTCTAAGCTTCTCTTGTTTGGGTAACTAAATAAGGGCCGACTTCAATTGCTCGGGTTTTGGAGTAATTGAGACGGTGCTTAAATCCAGGCATAAATGTAATTATTGTATGAAATTCTCCATGTTCACCCATCGGATCAATGCTTTTTGGTAAACTTTCTACCCAATCTCTTGAAAATTCTTTATTCAGAAAAGATGTGTCCAATTTTTCTCGATAGACAGAAGTGACTAATGCTTTAAATCCCGATTCAAAAAAAATATTTAATAGTTCTTTAGAATTTTTGTCCCAGAGGGGAAACTCTGTGGTGAAGCCAAGTCTTTCACATAATTTTTCTCGATACTCACGTATATCTTTTAAATGTATATCGCCAAAAGCTAAAGCGCTTACACCAGATTTTTTCAGCAAATTTAATTTTGACTGAATAGCTTTTTCATAATCTGAATTGGTTGGATTTTTTGGTAGATAAATCCTAATTAAAGAAAGATTAAGAAGTTTTGCTTGTTCACTATAAAGAGATTCTGGAAGCCCATGAATTTCATTACTGTTGGTTTCTTCAGATAATGTAGTTATAAGTGCAACAACTTTAATTTCAGGGTTCTGCCTCAAGTGCCATAGCGCTAAGGCACTGTCTTTGCCTCCACTCCAAAATAATATTACTTTTTTC
>CAYWBR010000033.1:0-24561 GCA_964456675.1 uncultured Bacteriovorax sp.
AGCTCAGGTTTGCTGGAAATTGAAAAATCTTACATTTAATTCCGAACTCAGGTTAAATACATTAACTGGAACAAAATAACATTTCAAAAAGTATACTTCACCTAATAAAGAAGCTATTCTTTATGATGATTCCAATGAGAACAATATTTCAATTTGCAGCTTTGGTGACCATGATTAATACAAGCAATATACAAGCTACAAATCTAAACTCAAAAAACCATATTCACTATAATAAGATCGTCGATTTAAGTCACACCATTGACACAAATATTCCGTTATGGCCAGGGGATCCGCTAGTTGAATTTGATACCATTGCAACTATACCAACAGATGGATATTTTCTACGAAAATTCTCAATTGGAGAACATAGTGCCACACATATCAATGCCCCAAATTCCTTTTTTGAGAATGGGGATGGTATTGATACGTACTCACCAAAGTCACTGGTCGTTAAAGCTGTAGTTATCGATATAAGATTTAAAACAAAATTCAATCCTGACTATTCACTATCAAAAGATGATGTTCTGGCCTGGGAAAAGATTCATGGCAGAATCGAACCAGGATCAGTCGTTCTTCTGTACACCGGTTGGCAAGAAAAATGGAAGACTCCAAGTGAATTCATCAATCAAGATGAAAATGGAGTTCTCCACTTTCCAGGCTTCTCGGCAGAAGCTACGAATTTTATGCTAACGAAAAGAAAAATCAACGGTGTTGGAATTGACACTCATGGTGCAGATCCGGGAATCGACCCAAACTACTCAACAAACACTGCAGTATTGTCTCAAAAAGGAATTATCTTAGAATGTCTAACAAACTTAGATAAACTTGCCCCTAAAGGTAATACCTTAGTTCTTGGGGTTTTAAAGCTTAAAGGAGGATCAGGAACTCCTCTATCTGTGATGGCATTTGTTCCTTAATTATTAAACTCACAGCTTTAATCGTGCCAAATTAAACTCGGTCCGGTTAAAGCTGATTTAACTAAGTGGCATAGAAATAACAAAGCAAGTATTGGTACAATTTTGATCTATTGTTAACTTACCATGGTGTTGTTCAACTATTCCCTTAGAAATACTTAATCCAATACCAGTACCTTTGCCAATTTCTTTAGTTGTGAAAAATGGGTCAAACACTCTGTCTTGAATTTCTTTTGATAGGCCAGGTCCACTATCTTTTATTCTTATTTCTAAACTATCCCCTACTTTTTGACATGCGATATCAATCCATCGGGGGACTTCTGTTTCTGATATTGCGTCTATTGAATTAGAGATCAGGTTCACTAAAACTTGCGATAACTGCACACGACTGCAATCAATAGACAAATTTGCGTCCTCTTTCTCCATCACTCTCAACTTTATGTCATTAAATTTAATTTTTGATTGGCAGAGAAAAATTGAATCATTTAAAAGGTCGATCACTCTAATTCTTTCAAAAGGATCTAAGTCCCCCTTTCTGGAGAAAAAAAGCAATCCTTTAATAATTTTATCAATTCTTGAAGTCATTGAAAGAATGGTAACAATACTCTTTATATTTTTTTCGTTTTGAACATTATTTTCATTTAAATTTCGTTTAAGAAGTGACGCATTACCTCGAATTATCATCAATGGATTATTAATTTCATGAGCAACTCCTGCTGCCATTTGTCCAAGCGTTACCATCTTTGCATTATGAGTTGAAACCATTCTTTGTATATCAAGCTCTTTCGTACGTTTTGTAACAATATCTTGAAGATTATTTGCATTTTCTTTTAATAATGTATCTCGTTCTTGAATCGCTTTACTCATTGATTCAAACGCCTTGGCAAACTCACCAAGCTCGTCTGATCGATGGGTATCCAAAGTCACATCATAATTTCCTTCTCGAATTTTATTTGTAGCTAAAGCTAAATTCTCAATAGGCTTATGAATCTTATCTTGAACTATTTTGTAGATAAAATAGATTTCTACAATGAGAGAGACTAGCCCTAATAAAAAGATAAATTTAATAACTTGTAGGGAGGTTTCCTGGATTAAAGACTTCGGGTAAATAGAAACAAAATACCAATCTGGACCGATAATTTTTTTGTAACTAATCATGTCTCCTGTCAAAGGATGGTATAAAATATTATTTCCCCCATTATCTTTTATCACTGTTTTATAAAGTGACTGGAGATAGTCATCATCTTTTTTTAATATGTCATAAACACCTTCTGCTTCAATAAACTCTTTGTCCTTATCTTTATGAACAACTAACCGCCCATCTGCCCTAAAAATAATATTATAAGCACCTTCAAGATGTTCCTTGTTTGTTCTATCCATTAAAGATTGTACAACTACATCGTGAGCAATGGTCATATCCATTACCCCCTTTTCATTATCCAGAGGTGTAACACCTGAAACCATCCAAATTTTAGCGACCTGATCATAATACAACGCTGTCCAAACAGTATTTCTTTTTGGATTATGAACTATATCTGCTACCCAATAGGGTTCATCCTTAGTTAAATCCATATCTGCCTTCATTTCGGTTGTCCAATTAGGAACTTCAGGCCAATACATAATTAAAATATTATCGGGAGTCGTCAAATAAGTGTTCTCAAAAAAACTATAAAAAGCGATCCCCTTTTCTAGTACAACATCCATCATGACAGCAATTTGATATTTAAGTTTATTGGTTATTCTAATATTTGCAGGAATAAAAACTTGAACCATATTTTTACCATCAAAATTTTCTTTTTTATTCCTAATGGTGCCATCGGGGTACTTAATAAGTTCTCGGTCAAATTTATTAATTAATTGCTGGTCTGGATACCTTTTGAATCTATTAACAATTTCACGTTTTATAATCTGATGATTTTTAGTATTTAAATCGAATAAAAAAGACTCGCCATGTACTTTTTGAGAGACAAAATTTGAAAGTGTATCACTTGTACCTTTTTCAAGAATCGTCTGAGTGTGAAAATAAGCAAAAACAGAACTAAATAACACAACGAGCGTTACTCGTACTGCCATTGAACTAATTATTTCATTTGAAATTTTTTTCTGCATACAACCTATTATTTATTTTTTACTAAAACAGTATACGTATGTAGAAGAAGAAATAAAATCTTTATCATGCCAATTGTACAAACATACTCATTATTTCAATTTTCCTTAAGGTTAGTAAAAAAAGGGCTTCTAAAAAGAAGCCCTTTTAAGGAATTAATATTTTAAAACTTGAAGAATTCCAGCGTAGATCTTATCAGAATTAGGAAGAACTGCGCGCTCAAGAATTCTATTGAATCCAACTGGAGTAAATGTTGAACCAACTCTATGAACAGGAGCATCTAAATGTTCAAATGCCTTTTCATTGATTAGAGCAACTAACTCGCCACCAAATCCACCAAATACTTTATCTTCATGAACGACAACACAACGATTGGTTTTCTTAATTGAGTTAATGATCGTTTCTTCATCTAAAGGCACAATAGATCTTAAGTCTACAACTTCTACATCATGGCCTTCAGAAGCTAATTTTTCAGCTGCTTCAAGGCACATATGAGTTGTATTTCCGTAAGTGATAACTGTTAAGTCTTTTCCTGTTCTTCTAATGCGTGCAACTCCAAAAGGTACTTCAAAATCTTCTGGTACAGGAGTCATGGCTTGTTTTGAGTTATATAGAGACTTTGGTTCTAAATAAAGTGTTGGTCCTTTTGATCTGAAAGCTGTTCTTAGTAATCCGGCCGCATCATCTGCAAATGAAGGACAAACAATACGAACACCTGGAATAGCTGCTAATGAACCTTCTAAGTTCTGAGAGTGGTATAAACCACCACCAATATAACCACCAGATGCTAAACGAATAATTACATTTGGTGAAAATGCCCCATTACTTCTCCAGTAATCATGAGACATCTCTACATATTGCTCCATCGCAGGCCAGAAGTAGTCAGCAAACTCTGCACCTTCTACACAAACGCGAATATCATCTCTAAAACGTGAGAATCCGTTTGCTGTACCTAAAATAAAATCTTCAGCAATTGGTCCGTTAAATACGCGCTCAATTCCGAATTCTTGTTGCATTCCTTTTGATACGTTGAAGATACCGCCTTTTTCTTTGTTGGCCATATCTTGTCCCCAAATGAAAGTATTTGGGTTATGACGAAATTCTGCTTTTAAAGTACCGTTAATCGCATCAATAAATTTCTGCGGTTCAGAATTTTCATTATGAACACCTGTTGGGTATTTAGTTGGTATATGCGGTTCTGGTAAAACGAAATCATAAATTGATTCAGGAGTTGGGTTCGGTGCCTTCATCGCTTTTGTATGAGCATCTATCACAACTTCTTTCATCGCTTCATCAACTGCATTTAATTCTTTTTCAGAGAAAATTTTATTATCTAATAAGTCTTTTCTAAATTTTACATATGGATCTTGAGCTTTGGCTGCAGCGATCTCAGCATCATCACGATACCATTCGTGCTTGTCTGAATTAGAATGATTACCAATACGCACACACATTGCATGAACAATAACAGGTTCACATTTTTCTACAGCAATTTTACGTGCTTGAGCCATAGCACTCATTGAATCAAAAACATCCTTACCATCACAGTGAATGATATGAAGATTTAAAAATCCAGTGAAGTTATCGGCCACTCTTTCGTTAGCTGTTTGATCACGCTTTGGAACTGAAATTCCATAGCCATTATCTTGAAACACAAATACAACTGGTAGTTTTTCACAACTTGCACCGTTTATTGCTTCATAACAATAACCTTCAGAAACTGAAGACTCACCTTGAGAAGAAAAAGCAACACCTTTGTGTTTGTATCGCTTCATCGCACGAGCAACTCCAACAGCGTGAAGAGTGTGGTTACCAGTACAAGAAGATACGTTATGAATCTTCCACTCTGGTTTAGCAAAGTGATTAGACATGTGGCGACCACCTGAAGCCAAATCCGTTGCTTTTGAAATACCATTCAGAATAATTTCTTCAGCTGAAATGCCGGCAGCAACAGCTGTAAGCATATCTCGGTAGTAAGGGAAAAGATGATCCTCTCCTCTTACAAAAGTTTGTCCAATCGCTAATTGAATGGCATCGTGACCAGCGTATGGAGCATGATAAGACCAACCAACGGCTTGCTTTAAATAATTAGGTGCTCTTTCATCGAGCATACGACCTAAAGTCATCAACTCATACCATTTCTTGAGTGTATCTTTAGGTGTCGATTTCATCGAATAAGTTTTTTCAACTTTCTGTAACATATAAGACCTCTAGGTTTAATAACAAAAGGATTTTTATAGTAACAAAAAGAGCATAATCGGACAAATAATCATCAATAAACATTGATAAATCATTTGCATTTAGCTTTAATGGAGATAATTTTTATCACGCTCACAGGAATATTCGAAGAAAACATTGGGAAAATGTAATAAATGTCTGAAATAACATCAAAAAAATTTCGATCAATGAAGACGAAACTGCTTTTTGCAGTTATGGGGGCGAGTACTATTTTAACCTCTATGGTTATATTTTTGAATTTTTATTTCGAATACAATAAAGATTTAAATGCCCTTGAGGAGCGAGTTACTCAAGTAGAAAAGACCACTGTACCGACACTTTCAAATGCAATTTGGAATCTTGATGAACAGTATCTAAAAATACAACTCGAAGGAATACTTAAAATTGAAGATATTATCCTTACGAGAATTGTCGATAGCCACGGAGAGCTTATTCTTGAGAAGGGACACAGATTAAACACAAAAAATGAAATAATAAAAAGGGAGTTTTATCTCTACAACGATCTAAATAATGGTCGTGAGTATTTAGGAAAATTGCAGCTCTTTATAACCAGAGACTTTATTATTGAAAAAATAAAGAAAAAAGTGCTGCTCTTTATGACGTCGCAATTTATCAAAACCTTCTTACTAGCTTGGATATTTATCTTAATTTTTCATTATTATATTATAAAGTACGTTGAAAGAATTATCAATTTCACTAAGACATTTGACTTAGATTCATCGATGCTAAATCGACTGGATTTAAATAAAAAACCAGATGAGTTTGACTATGACGAAATTGATATTTTACAACTTGAAATAAATAAGATGTTAGAAAAAATTTACATCTTAAATCAACAGAAAGATCAAAAAATTTCAGACCAACAAAAAGAAATACAAATTCAAAAGGCACTAGAAATAAACTCAGCACGCCTATCCTCACTTCAAGAAATGCTATCGGGTATGGCCCATGAAATAAATAACCCAATGACAGTCATAAGCTTTTCTGCCAAAAAAATCAGTGAAGCAATTGAACAGGACAATAAAGATTTTGAAAAAATGATTTTCTTTTCAAAAAAAATCACAGAGTCGTCGACTCGTGTAAAAAATATTCTACACTCCATTCAAACAACATCACGACCAACTGACGATGATCCTTTTGAAATTGCCACCATCGAAGACCTGATGAATGGTGTGCATGAAACTTTAGTTGCTGAAACTTCTATTTACGATATACGTTTCAATCTAAATTATAATCAAATTTCGACTAAAGATTTATTGATAAAAGTTAAACGAGTTGCTCTATTTCAGATACTGCAAAACTTAGTTAAAAATGCCGTTGATGCTACTAAACATATCCCCAACGCTCAAATAAAAATTGAAGTGGAAAGCATAAATGACAATATCGAGTTTAAAGTGAAGGATTCAGGACCAGGAATCCCTACTCACTTAAGAGAAAAAATCTTTGATCCATTTTACACAACAAAAGAAATAGGCAAATCAACTGGCCTTGGACTTACAATCGCTTCTAGACTTGCTATTATAAACGAAGGCGAATTGCGCCTAGATAATCAGGAAAAAATGACAACTTTTACACTAAGACTACCTCTTTACAAATAAGCATTCTATTTTTAGTAAAAATTCGCTATATTATGTCACGTACATTAAATAAATTTAAATAATTTAAGGAGTCTATATGCCTGTTGCAACCCCCGCTCAGTACAAACAAATGCTAAAGAAAGCTAAAGAAGAAGGCTATGCTTATCCCGCAATAAATGTCACATCGATGTCCACTGCCAATGCGGCGCTTAAGGCTTTTCTTGACTCGAAATCCGATGGAATTATTCAAGTATCTACAGGAGGTGGGAAGTTTGCCTCTGGTATGGGTGTGGCAGATATGGCATTAGGTGCCATATCAATAGCTCAGCACGTTCATTTAATGGCCGAAAAGTATAATATCCTAATTGCCCTACATACAGATCATTGTCATCCTGAAGATGTAGAAAAATTTATGATTCCGTTGATTGAAGAAACTGAAAAAAGAAGAGCAAAAGGGTTACCAAATTTATTTAACTCACACATGTTTGATGGCTCTGAGCTAACATTGGCAGAAAATATCAAGCAATCTAAAGCACTCCTTGAAAGATGTGCAAAATCCGAAATTATTTTAGAAGTTGAAACCGGAGTTGTCGGTGGTGAAGAAGATGGTAAAAACAACGAAGGTGCTCCAAGTGATAAATTGTATACTACACCAGAAGAAATGGTTCAGATGGCAAAAGAATTAAGCCCAATTGGAACTTTCATGTATGCCGCTACTTTTGGTAACGTGCACGGCGTTTATAAGCCAGGAAATGTAAAACTAAAGCCTACAATTCTTAGAGACGGACAAAATGCTGTAAGAGAAACGCTAGGAAAAGAGAAAGAACATTTTCTAGTTTTTCACGGTGGCTCTGGTTCTGAACTGCATGAAATTCACGAGACACTCACTTACGGTGTAATCAAAATGAACATCGATACCGATACACAATATACTTACACACGGCCAATCGTTGATCATATGTTAAAAAATTACGACAAGGTTTTAAAACTAGAGGGAGAAGTTGGCTCTAAAAAGCACTATGACCCAAGAGAGTACTTAAAAGCAGCTGAAAAAGGAATGACACAAAGAATTTCTGAAGCTTGCGTACATTTAAAATCAAATGGAAAATCTATTTTAAATAAGTAAATTTATTTTCGGTTTACTTGGTCCCAGAGTCCAAGTAAACCGGCCTTCAACAGTTTAAAGCTCATCCCCAATCTCCTTACTCAACTATTTCAACTCTCATCATTTCCGAATAAAAACCGTTAAGAGTTATGAAAAACTTTGTTTTCAACTAAAAGGAATATTTGTGACTCTTGATTCTATTAATAAAATATCATTTTTTATTTTTATATTGTCTCTAACTATACCAACAGTTAGTTTTGCCAACACGGACTTAACTTATGAAATAAAAGAATGTGGCCACTATCAAACATTTGGAACGGCAGAAAAAATAAGAGATCGATTCTTTATATCCGTATTTAAAAGCTCAAAGAGTGAAATTAAAATTGAAATAACCGACCAAACAAAGACTAAATTGCTCCCATACATTGGCAGAGAGATTGAGAGTAGTATTAAAATAGAAAAACTAATAGTAGTACATAATCTTGAAGCAAGTGTTGAAAGTATAAACGACAATATTTCAAGTGCTGTAAGATTAGAAAACCGACAAGGCTTTAAACTAACAAAGAAAATAAAATGCAAAAAATAATGTTTCTTCTACTTTTTTTTCTATCCCATTCCTATGCAAAAGACCACTTTTTTATCATTGGTGGCGGAGGTGAACCTCGTGGGGAAAAAACAATTTTTGATGGTTCTCTTTCAAATCTAGATCGTTATTTAAAAACTACAAAAAATTGGCATAAAAGTTTTTATTTCAATGGAGGTCACACGCAAACGGAGTCATTGATAGAGCAGATACCAAAAGATGAACCTGCCAAACATTTCACTGAAAACGATTACGAAATTTTTCTACAAAAAACAATAGATAAAATTAAAAATGGTGAGATTGTTTCCGGAGAAAAACTACTGCTATTTATTGATTCTCATGGCGCAGTAAGAAATATTAGCGCCAATGAAATCACCCACTCAATATCAACTTCACACAACGGTAATACAGTTAACCTTGATAAACTAAAAGAAATTATTTCACTTGCAAACAAAAATGGCATTCACGTTGGACTAATAGATAATAGCTGCCACGCTGGGGCAATTCATAATTTAGAAAAATATAATCCGAATATGTGTGTAATATCAGCGTCTAGTGATCGAAATTTTAGCTATACCGATTTTGCTGAAAATCTTGCTCTAAATTTTAATTCAGGTAAAAGTTTAGAAGAAGTGTTTCACCTTGCAAGAATGTCAAGTCACGCCAAGGGAATACCTATGATCAACACTCCCGCGGGAAAACTGGTCCAAGATTTAACTAAAGAAATGCACCCTATATTCTTTGATTCAACCTATGATCCAATAGGTTCTGCTAATAATAAACTTGAGGCATATCTAGATAAAGAAATCAAAGAAAATGGGATGTGCTATGAAACACCAATCCCACAAAGTATAATGAGTGCCATCGAGAAAGCTGAACAACTTTCAACCGTGCAAAAAAAAGTGCTATTCTGGACAGTTACAGAAAAAAAAGAATTCAATGAACTAAAAACCATGTTAAAAGAGCATTACTCATTAGTAAATGAGGCAAAAAACAAACGACGAGAAACGCTTCCCCTACTAGAACAAAAAATAAAATTGGCCGCTCCTTTTGACTATACCGAATACACATGGGGTGAAGTGGCCAGAATTGATTATACAAAATACATGCAAGAATCTGAAGAAATCATTAATAACCCCAACTCAACTAGCGATGAGAAACGAAGATCAAACGCTTTAATGGACTTCTACAAAGCGATCAAAAGTACCCATGAAACATTGAAGCAAAAGACAGATTTTTTAAAGGCACAGACACTTCAAATTAATTTGGATGAAATATATTCTAAAATAGCAGCATCTGGTTCAAATATCGCTTTAAAAGAAAGAGAACTCTATGATTCACTCTATAGATCATTAGAAAAAACAGAGTTGGGGAAAGCCCCCAACCCATGTCGCGATTTTAAACTTTAGTCATTCAACGTTTTTGAAATTATTTCATAAACATTTTTTGATAAATGCGGATGATTAAGAGTCGTTTCTAATTCATTTTTCATTAATTCAAAACGAACTGAATCGAGTTTCTTATAATCTTTAAATAGTGATGCTAGCCTTGAAGCGACCTGCGGATTCATAGCATCGTACTCTCTAATTTTTTGACCAATCAATTTATAACCACGCCCTGAAGCATGATGAAATTGAGTTTTATTCATTCCAAATGTTACAAAAAGTGCACGAACAAAGTTCGGAATAGTCTTATCATAAACAACATCATGCTCTAATATTGTTACAGTCTCAAAAACTGACTCTGTCGGATCACTAGCTTGGACACTCATCCATTTCTGCATAACAAGCTTGTCTTCTTTGAATTCGTTGTAAAATGATTTTAATGCATTTTCCTTTTTAGGTTTTGCATTGTGGACTAGATGTTTAAGCGCACTAAACTTATCAGTCATATTAGTTGATGTTTCATACTGTTTAAAAATCAAATCTTCATTTTTTCCAACGGCAAGAAAACTTAAAGCTTTATCCTTTAGATCTCTTTTACCCATCGAAACTGCATCAATTGTAAATGCACCAGATGTGGCACTAACCATTTGGTCATAAATTCTTCTAAATTCAGCTTGAAATTCATTTGCAAGAGTCTCTTTAAACCATGCAATTGCTTTATCAGTAGCCTCAATTTTTAATTTTTCTTGTTCTTGGAAAAGTAAATCAACTCCAGGTATTTCTAAACAAAGTGCTTTAAACGCATCATCAATTTTTTCATCCCTTAATAGTTTTAAATAACTCACCTTAAAATCGTGGCCTAACTCAGGAGTTTTTCCTCTCTCAAAACCAGTAATTGCACTATTTAAAATATTAAATAAAACCATCTGAAGTGCTTCATAGCGATTGAACGAATCATTATCATGGCCCATTAAAAACAATAAATCACTCTCAGTATGATCAGTGACTAATTTAACAGGTGCCGTAAATCCACGATTGATAGATAGTATTGGTCTTTCTTGAATATCTAAGAAAGTAACAGTCATTGTTTTTTCTTTTAATTCAATTAAGTTCATATCTAATTTCAATTCTGCTCCTTCTTTGTTCAAAAGAGCAAACTTTAAAGGAATATGAAATGGAAGCTTCTCTGTTTTTGCACCTTCAAAAGGATGCTGTTCTAAATTAATTTCATATTTTTTCGCTATTGCATCGTACTTTGTCTTAACAATTACTTTTGGCGTTCCTGCTTGGGTGTACCAACGAGAAAATTGAGTAAAATCATAATTTCCATTTGCCACACTCATGGCATAAAGAAAATCTTCAGTACGCACTGCCTGACCATCAAAAAGTTCAAAATACTTATCCATCCCCTTTCTAAAACCATCTCTTCCAAGTAGAGTTTCATACATACGGATAACTTCTGCACCTTTTTCATAAACTGTGGCAGTGTAAAAATTATTAATTTCAATATACATATTTGGTTTAATTGGATGCGAAGTAGGACCTGCATCTTCTGCAAACTGCATTTGTCTAAGACGCTTTACTGAAGTGATTCTTTCAACCGAACGTGAATTTAAATCTGCCGAAAACTCTTGATCGCGATAAACCGTTAATCCTTCCTTAAGTGTCAATTGAAACCAATCACGACAGGTTATTCTATTACCTGTCCAGTTGTGAAAGTATTCATGCCCAATAACAGACTCTATTCCGTAAAAATTTTGATCGGTGGCAGATTTTTCGTCCGCTAATACATAAGCCGAATTGAAAATATTTAATCCTTTATTCTCCATTGCCCCCATATTGAATGCATCAACGGCTACGATCATGTAAATATCTAAATCATATTCTCGGCCAAACCTTTCTTCGTCCCACTTCATGGATTTCTTGAGAGACTCCATTGCATGAAAGCACTTAGATTCGTTTCCTTTGTCACAATAAATTTCGAGCGCGATAGTTCTTCCCGTCATCGTTACAAATGTATCTTTTATAACACCTAAATCTCCAGCAACTAGTGCGTAGAGATAGGCGGGCTTTTTAAAGGGGTCGTGCCAAACTACAAAATGCTCTCCGTTAGACAGCTCTCCTTTTTCGATTAAGTTTCCATTTGATAAGAGAACTGGATAAATAGTTTTGTCTGCAATTATTTTTGTTTTAAAGACTGCCATATTGTCTGGTCGATCAATATAGTAGGTAATTCTTCTAAAACCTTCAGGCTCATTTTGAGTGCAGAAAATAGATCCAGATTTATATAGCCCATCTAGTGTTTTATTTTCTTGGGGATTCATTTCATTGGAAACTTCCAAAATAAAGTTTCCTGGAACATTAAAGACGTGCAACTCATCACCTTTAACTACATAATCTTTTTCTATTACTAAAAGCGAGCCATTTAGCTTAACCGCATTTAAAACTAGTTCTTCTCCGTTTAACACTAACGTATGATCAGTAAACGCTGTATCTTGATTATGATTAATTTTCATTACACTCGTAATTTGCGTTTTTGTATCATGCAAGTGAAAAGTTAAATCAATTGTCTCAACTAAGAATTTTGGTTTCTGATAATCTTTTAAATAAATTGTTTTGGGGCTAGCGTCTTTCATATTTTCTCCTAATAATTTTTAACAATATATTTCTACTTCGTAACTTGTGTGGTTTCTAAGATTTAGAACCCCTATATCAAAAATTAAATACTGACCTTTTATTCCAACTAACTTTCCTTCTATTGAGGGAGTCTTATCAAAACTTAAAGACAATACTTTCTCTGGATATTTTTTCACAGGATATTTAAGTGCTATCGTTTTTTCATTTTCTAAATATTCGAAATCTACACCATGGCCGTCTTCTAATTTTTCAAGTTCATGCTCAAAAATCTCAATAACTTCATCGCGTTTTTCATATAAATCAATGTCTGCGATCTCTCCTTTTAACATTTTTCTCCAGTCTGTTTTATCCTTTAACTCTGAAGAAAGCATTTTTTCAATTAAGCCTGAGTGATAACGAGATTTCACTTTAAAAATTGGAAGTGCTTCAATTGCTCCTTGATCCATAAAGCGAATTGGTACTTGGCTTTCACGCGTAATCCCTACTTTTAACCCTGATGAGTTTGCTAAGTAAACCACATGATTAACCATGCAATTTTCTTCTCCCCATTTTGGTTCTCGGCACGTTCCCAAATGATAATGGCACAATTCAGGTTTTAGAATGCACATATCACATGCGGCCAATTTCATCGTACAAGGATAACAATATCCACTGCCATATGATTTCTTAGTTTTTTTAAAGCAATTTTGACAGAATATATTCCCTGTAAAATTTATTCTTAAATTTTTCCCAATGAGATCGTTCAATGCGAGAAAAGATTCTCTATGGGCATCACCGACTGAAAAAACTGTTAGATCGTAATGAACTTCTCCTGTATCTTCAAGTTTTGTACGCATTTTATCCAGTAAACCAAAAAGAACCTGCTGCATATTTAAGACCTACTAACTAATTGAAAATAAATGAGAGCATCATAGCAAGCTCCTTACAAAGAGGCCATAAGCATTGAATTCCCCCTACTAAAGCTAAAGAATTTCGTAAGATTTCCGATACATAGATTATGAATAAACCCAATGATCCAAACAAAAAACATTATTTTCAAGCTTTCGAATTTGAAGACTTCGCGGAGATGATCAATAAGCATATAACTAAAAAAGAAGTAACTCCGATTACTGTTTGGATTAAGGGCGAAGATGAAAAAGAAGCTGAAAGCTACACACCATGGGCATTTGAAGCAAATGAGAAACGATTAAAGTTAAAACCAACCGGGTCCCTCGTCACAAAAATTGCAGGCTCCTCCAAAGCTGACAAAGACGTATTAGTTAAAATTCCTATTGATGATAGAACCCACCTTTTTACTGTATCGAAATTAATTTTTCACAGTGGCGATCTAACGTATTCATTAGTGATGAGTGAACAAGTCTACATCTCAAAAAAGCGTGGTAGCTTTCGCTTAAATGCCTCTGACGTTATACCGATACAATTTAAAATTGACGAACAAGTATTTGATGCATTAGATATTTCTACTGGGGGAACGAGTTTTCTTATTCCGGAATCTGAAAAGGATCGTTTTCCAAAAGATCAGATTTTTCAACAATGTACACTTCGATTTGACCGAAAAAATTATCATATCGCTAAAGCTAGAATAGCTGGACACTTTCCGCCAAATACCATTTCTGGAGAAAAACCAGGGTTTCTAAAAGTGGGTATCGCTTTTATTGACTTAAACTATAAAACAGAAGATGAGCTTTATATTAAGATCACCACCGAAGCCCGGGGTGAAGAAATGAAAAAGAAATTTGATACCCTCCTCAATAAAAAAGCTGAAGAAGAAAACAAAGCCGGCTAACCTACACTTAAAAACTTTACACGCTTATCAATTTTCAAGAGTTTAACACTCAATGTAAATCTATAGATTTTTCACTAACCACGCAAATAAATTGACGATGATATATGATAGGAGTAATTACAGAGGCTACGCGAAAATTGAATTTTATGAAGAAAAGAGTGAGAAAACTATGCAACAAACTCCAGTGGAAAGTGCTCAACAAAATGTAAAGAAACCACTTTTTAGTGAATCTAAAATCATAGAGAGAGCTAACCTTTTAAGAAATAATGACCTATATCCATTTTTTAGATCTATTGAAGAAAGTGAAGGTTCACGAGTTACGTTAAATGGTAAAACGCAAATAATGATTGGCTCGAATAATTATTTAGGGCTCACCCATCATCCTCACGTAAAAGAAGCTGCCATTAAGGCAATTGAAAAATTTGGAACTGGCTGCACTGGCTCACGTTTTCTAAATGGCAATTTAACTATCCATGAAGAGCTTGAAGATAAATTGGCCACGTACCTCGGTCACGAAAAAGCTCTAGTTTTTTCGACTGGAATGCAATCAAACCTAGGCGCACTATCTGCCCTATGTGGTCCAAAAGACTTAATGCTTTTTGATTCCGAAAATCATGCCTCAATTATAGATGCTTCTAGACTGTCGCTGGGAACAACTTTTAAGTACAAACATAATGACATGTCCTCTCTTGAGGAACAGTTGGAAACCAATATTAATCGATTTAACCGAGTCATTATTGTTGCAGATGGCATTTTTTCCATGACTGGTGATATTTTAAATCTTCCTGAGGTTGTTCGTTTAGCAAAAAAATACGGTGCTTACGTTTATGTTGATGATGCTCATGGCTTAGGGGTTCTAGGTCCGAAGGGACAAGGGACAATGCACCACTTTAACATGGCCCAAGATGTTGACTTTAACATGGGGACTTTTTCTAAATCATTCGCCACTATTGGTGGAGTTGTTTCTGGTACAAAAGATGCGATGGACTATGTGAAACATGCTGCCCGCTCATTTATGTTTTCGGCTTCTATGCCCCCTAGTGCAGTGGCCACTGTATCTGCATGTTTAGACGTGGTTCAAAATGATCCAACAATTCTAGAGAATTTATGGTCTAACGTTGAATTTATGCGCAAAGGCTTTAAAGAACTTGGCTTTTATACTTATAATTCACAAACACCAATAATTCCTGTTTTCATAGGTGATGACCTTAAGGCAATGCAATTAACAAAATACCTAAATGAAAACGGAGTTTTTGCTACTCCTGTTGCACCTCCTGCTGTTCCAAAAGGCGAAGCACTTATTCGAACGAGCTATATGGCAAGCCACGATAAGGCCGATCTTCAAACTGTGCTTGAAGTTTTTGCCAAAGCTAAAAATTTGTTTGATATTACTGACCATAAACTTCATTAATTGATTTTCCAATCAAAGAGGTCGTCATGGTCCAAGTTTTTGAAATAAATCTTTCTAATAAGAAAGATCGCAATCGTTTTATAAATCTGCAATGGAAAATTTATAAGAACTCAGCATTTTGGGTTCCGCAGCTAAAAATGGCATTACACGATGTTTTAAATCCAATTAGCCACCCTTTTTATAAAGCAGCAAGAGTCAAAGCATATATTGCAACGGATAGTAAGGGAGAGGATGTGGGACGCATTCTGGCCATTATTAACGATGCGAAAAACCATACCAATAAAACGCTCCTTGGTGCTTTTGGTTTTTTTGAATCTATCGATTCAATAGAAGTTAGCAATAAACTTTTTTCCACCGCAGAGACTTGGTTAAAATCTAATGGAATGAACACAATTGAGGGGCCACTTAACCCATCCACAAATTATGACTGTGGCTTACTTGTAAATAATTTTGAAGATCCTCCACAAATAATGATGCCCTATAACCCAAAATACTACGAAAAACTAATGGCTGACTATGGGTTTGCAAAATCAATGGATCTTTTGGCCTATCGAATTAATGCTGATTTCAAAATGCCCGACATAATTACTCGCATTGCTGATCGCCTAGAAAAAAAATCTAATGTCACTTTTAGAACTTTAAATTTAAAAAAATGGGATGAAGAATTAGATAAAATGTTTGAAATTTATAATATGGCGTGGGAAGAAAACTGGGGCTTTGTTGCTATGTCAAAAGCAGAATTCTTACATACCGCAAAAGAGCTTAAATCGGTAGTGAATCCTAATCTCGTACATTTTGTAGAAGTAAATGGACAAACGGCAGGGTTTATTTTAACACTCCCAGATTTAAACCAAGTATTCAGACAAATTCCTGACGGAAATCTATTTCCAACTGGCGTATTTAAAATACTATTTCAAAAAAATAAATACATTAATCGTGCGCGAATTATCACTTTAGGGATAAAAAAAGAGTTTCGAAAAATTGGTTTAGAAACTCTTCTCTATAAACACAACCATCAAGAACTTCAAAAAACTGGAATGTTTAAAGAGTTTGAAATGAGTTGGATATTAGAGACTAACCATGAAATGAACAAACCTCTGATTACGATGGGGGCAACCGCTTACAAAACATATCGTATTTTTGAAAAGAAGATAAATTAAATATGGAAATTGATAAAAAAAATATTTTCATTACTGGTGCAACGGGCTTTGTCGGAAATCACTTAGCGGAAAATTTATTAAAAGAAGGTCACAACGTTTATATACTGGTTCGTTCCATTCATAAACTAAACGAATTCCCCCTTCCCGGTGCTATTATTATCTCGGGTGATCTAAACGAAAACTATCATCAGTGGCTAAATGAATTACCTGAAAAACTAGACATTGTTTATCATTGTGCTGGTGTCGTTCACTCAATGAGAAGAAAATATTTTTACCGAGACAATACAAATGTCACTGAAAAATTATTCAATGATCTTAAAAGTAAATATTCGAATATTAACCTTCATTTCATATACCTTTCCAGCCTTGCTGCAACCGGACCGAGCCTGCAAGGGCGTTTCGTAAACGAAGAATCAAAAAACCTTCCTGTTAGCTTATATGGTAAATCTAAAAACGATGCTGAAAAAATTTTGGCAAATAATTGTCCCGCTAATTTCATGCTCACGATCGTACGCCCTCCAATGATTATTGGTCCCAGAGATACTGCGGTTCTTGATGTTTTTAAAATGGTGAAAAATGTTTTTATTATAACTCCTGGATTAAATGGTTTAAGTAAAGAATATAGCTTTATCTGCGTTTTTGATTTAGTGAATGCATTGATACTTTGTGGACAACAAAAGCGCGAAAAACAAACCGAAGTCTTCTTTTTTGCATACCCTAAAAAAGTAACTTTTAAAGAGTTGATCCAGACTATTAAGATCAGCATGGAAAAAAAATTCATAATCTATTTACCCATTCCGATGCCCTTTGTTCGCATCTTAGCAAGGGGATTAAAAATTATCTGGGGTGTCTATCGCCATGGTCTAAGGCTTACTCCTGACAAAGTAAGAGAATTAACGCCCATGAGCTGGTGTGCCGAAAGTGAAAAATCAGTTCGCCTATTAAACGTAAAATACCGCTATGATCTGAAAAGTACAATTAAAGAAACCTTGGAAGACTATTACAAAAGAAATTGGGTCTAGTACGTATAAGTAATTTTAGGACCTATCACTCCTCGGTGATAGATAATACCAGTTTCAAATTCACCTTCAAAAAACTGTTTGTACATTGATGAGTTATCTTGATAGTTGTTAGCTTTGCGCACTCCTTCTGAGGCAAAATACGATAACCAAATTCCACCGACCACATCTGATAAATAGTGTTTTCCATCCTGAATACGCTGTTTCGATGCCATATAAGTCAATGTGGCAGGCAGTATGGCTGCCATCGGTCCGTAAAATTGGAAGGTTTTAAATAGTAATGCCGAATAAGGAACAACGTGCCCTGATGGAAAAGAAGAATTTCCTCGAAAGTTTGTCTCCCAAGGAGATAGTGCGTCCTTTTTTGGACGCTCGTGAATTTGTACTAAACTCAATGCTGCCGACTCGATTAAGGTTAAATAGAGAGTGGAGAAATATTCAATACTAAATTCAACTAGCTTTTCGTTATTATTACTTTTACCGAGATAATAAGTTGTTATGGGTATAATTGGAAAACTTGCTACGACAGCAAAATCTCCCGCTAATTGAATGGGCTTTTTAATTCTTTTAGATCTTTCATGATTAGAAATTCTGTCATCTTCCTCAAAGCTATACCAAAGACTTGCTCCCACAAGTGGAAGTGCATAAAGGTTAGTTTTACTATAGAACTGATCAATTGCACCTAACCCAGTTAGCTTAACTGCTTTCATTCCATCACTTAAATAGCCACTTGATTGATTTAGTTCTTGTGCACTTAAATCAGTTACTAATATTTGATTCGTTACCAAAAAATATAGTATAAATTTAAACATCTTTTGGGCCTGTCACTGTATTAAAAACATAATCCCACAGTGGTGAACTCACCCCATATTTTGATTTTTCGTGAGCGTAATGATGTTGTAAATGATACTTTCTTAAGTATTTTCCAATTTTTGAAGTCATCGAAAAGTGATGAGTTGCATAGTGGATATAATCATAGCAAAGATAACCTATTAAAAAATTGGCCATAAAAATCGGTAAAAACTCTTTGGGTAAAAATAGGTCAAAAAAATGCCATAGTAAAAACACAATAAGGATTGCGGGGACTGGTGGCATCACTAATCTGGTTGGATCTTGTGGATCATCATGGTGAAGTCCATGAAATAAAAATACAAATCTTTTTGATATTTTATTTTTGGCCGGAAAGTGAAAAACAAATCGATGCAAAATGTATTCAGTTAGCGTCCACACACTCATTCCAATTAAAAACCATGTTACGTATTGGCCAGTGGTGTACTGATTATTAATCATTGATCGGTAGTACAAAAAAAATATAAAAGGTACCCATACCAATAGTGGAACGATTGGGTGAACATGGGTGGTCCATTCAAGAATTGGGTTTTTAAAAATTCTAATTGAACTTGGATGCTTTTCTACCATAAACGACCATTCAGTATTTTAATATTTAAACTTTTTAATTTCAAAATTTTGCTTGGTACTTTTAACAGAAATAGGCTAATTTTGTAAATTCATAATCATCAGACAAAGTGAACATTTATGCCCTTAAACTTTTTGTACAATTTTATTTTCATACTTTTGTTCAATTGCTTTGCCCTCTTTGTTCAAGCTTCTGAATTTAAAGATTTGAATGAATCTGATAAAGCAAAAGTATTGGCAGGTGCTGCCGTCTCTACAACATTTGAACCACAAGATCGTGCTAATGCACCATGGCCAGTGGTGAAAATTTATAAATTAATTAAAACCACTCCATTAACGGCCATTTCAATTTTTGGTGCTCTTGATTATCAAGAGAAATACATCCCAAAAACCAAAAAATCAAAACCGATTAAACACATATCTGCAGTGGAAGTATTGACCGAATACGAAATGGAGCTACCTTTTCCACTACCAAACGCTACCCATGTCCACGGCTCAATATTAAAAAAAATTAATAATACTAGCTATGAACTTAGCTGGTATCGAGTAAGCTCTAATTCAACAGAAGAAGCTAAAGGATTTGCTCGTTTTAGTGAATTTGGAGATCAAACATTAATGGAATATCAAACTTTCATTGTGCCAAAGTCAATTTTTGGACCATTACTAAAAAAAATAATGATCAAAGATGTAACCAGTACAGTTGTTGCAATCGCTTTGCACATAGAAAAACTTCACAGCAGAAAAGATCCATTAGTTGAAAAGTATACAGATTATACTCAGAAATCACTTCAGGGAATTAACGTTTACGAAAATGTGATAAAAGAGATTAAATAGCTAATGACATTATTTTGACATCTATAAATTTCATACTTAAATTTGGTGAGATAAGTCACTTTTAAGATTACTTGAATGATTTCTTTAAGTTTTTAAACAAATTTACAATACGTTATCCACCAATTCTTGACCAATGTTAGAAAATAGTAATGAATTGTAAGAAAATATATCTACCTAAATATCTAGGCCCAAAGTAGAATCATATTCACAGAGACAATGGATACACGAAGTATTCGGCGATGAAGATACGGATGTCGACATCGTCGTTTTTTTTAATCAAAAGCGACTTAAAAATCCTCTCGAAAACTCTCCCACAATTCTTTCATCACTGGCCCCATGACTCGATCTTTTTTGCGCAAAACTTGGATAGATGCTTTTCTTTCATGAATGCTTGGTGTTTTTATTGGGATTAATAAATTCTGTTTTAACTCACTAGCAATACTCTCTAGAGGTAATCCTCCCCAACCAAGTCCTTGCAAAATCATTTCTTTTTTGAAGGATAGCTCTGTGAGGGTAATACTCTTTCCATCGTTTAAAATTCCAGAGTCAATGCGCGGAAGTTTTCGGGCGCTATCTGCCAAGATGACTTGAGTTACGGTTTTAAGCATTTCCTCATTAATATTTTTGGCCTTATGACCTACTAATAGCTTTTTATAGAGGTCTTTATGCATAACTGGGATTAATCTCACCTCTGTAAGCTTCATTTGCTCATAGGCCTTTGCTTCACCCTTGATTGAGGTTATGGCCAAATCCACTTCATCTTCTTCTAAGCGCTCGATTGTTCCATTTAAAACTTCAAAGCGAATAACTACTCTTGTCTTCGGATGGCGGTCAAAAAATTTGCGTAAAAATTTTAGAATTAATGGCAGTGGGCTTATCGCATCGATACTTACTTTTATTTCAGCTTCAATCCCCTTGCCTAGCATTCGCCCTAACTCCTCAAGCTCTCGGCTGGCAGCTAATAGTTTTTCTGCTCTTTGGTAGAAAAGCATTCCATCTTCAGTAAGTCTTGGACGATACTCTTCGCGTGAAAAAAGTAATATTCCGAATTCTTCCTCTAGTTTTTTTATCGCCACAGACAAAGAAGGCTGTGATTTGTGCATTTTATCAGCAGCAGCTTTAAATGACCCGGATTTTACAATTGCTTGAAGTGTTAAAATTTGCTCTAATGTCATGAACATATTCCTTGCTTTTCACCATAAAGATTGACCGACTAATTTAGTTTTCTTAATAGTTTTAAACTATATTTTTAATAATAAAATTATAATTTGTTTTTATATCGGTTTGATTTAGACTTATTTTAAGTTTTTTCACCAAGAACAATATTCAATCAAGGAGTTTATATGAAAAAATCGATTGTTATCGCCTTTATTTTAGCTTTATCAGCATCGAGCTTCGCCCAAGACAAAACAGTTACAGTTGATTCATCACTTTCAAAAATTGTTTACCTAGGTAAAAAAGTTACTGGAGAACATACAGGAAGTGTTAAGGTACAATCTGGTAATTTGGTTTTTTCAAAGGATGGGCTTACTGGTGGAACAATTGTAGCAGACATGTCTTCTGTTACTGTAACCGATATTACAGATGCCGATTATGTTAAAAAATTTTTAGAACATATGGCCTCTGACGATTTCTTTTCTAGTTCTAAATTTAAAACGGCTACTTTAACTGTAAAATCTGCAAAAAAATTAACTGGAAATAAATACAGCGTTACAGCTGATTTAACGATTAAGGGCAAGACTGCTCCTGTTACATTTGATGCCGATGTACAAGCAGATAAAGCGACTGCCAAAGTTATAGTAGATAGAACGAAGTATGATATAAGATATGGTTCTGGCAAATTCTTTCAAAATCTAGGCGATAAAATGATTAACGATGAGTTTTCATTAGACGTTACATTAGCGCTAAAAAAATAATTCCCCGTGCCCCACTTAATTAGTGGGGCTTTTTTTTTGACTAATTGCCTAGTCCTTTGTAAAAAATCATTGCATTATATTTTTACAAAATTGAAGGTAGGCATCCATGAATAAAAAAGATCTATTAGAACTTATCCGCACAATTCCTAATTACCCAAAAGACGGAATTATGTTTCGTGATATCACCACGCTATTAAAAGATCCTCAAGGCTTTGCAACCACCATTAAATTATTTCAAGAAAAATATAAAGACGCGCCTATTGATGTTATCGCGGGAATTGAAGCACGAGGTTTTATTCTAGGTGCAGCGCTCTCTTTTGCCCTTGGTAAAGGCTTTATTCCAATTCGTAAAAAAGGAAAACTACCTGGAAAAACAGTTTCACAATCTTACGATCTAGAATATGGTTCAGACACCATCGAAATCCATGAGGATGCTATATTAAAAGGCTCTAATGTACTCTTAATTGATGACTTAATCGCAACAGGTGGCACAGCTTTAGGTGCAATTAATCTGATTGAAAAGATAGGTGGTAAGATTTATGAGACCGCTTTTGTTATTGATCTTCCAGAGCTTGGTGGAGCTAACAAAATAAAAAATAAAGGCCACAAAGTTTTTACATTAATTGAGTTTGGCGGGCATTAATTTAGAGGAATGGCAGTTTCTCGTAAATATTTATAACGACCGCTTTCTTTTAATTTCTTTAATTCAACATTAAATTGATCTCTTAAAGATTTCGACTTAAATGCCACATACCACCATAATTCTGATCCAGTTGGTAGAGGGTTATATTTTGTAGTATCAAGGGTAAATGCAGATCTCTCTGCAAGAAGTCGATTGTTGTTTAAAATATTTTTTGAATAATAAGTAAAAATATCTCGATCAATTATTAAAACATCACATTGGCCTCGCACATAGGCCAAAACTTGTTCTTCTTGCTCTGGAAACTCTCGATAAGATTTAAAATTGCTCTGCTCTTTTAAAAATTCATTTCCTAAACTTTCCTTGGCATTTTGCCAAGCACACACTGCTCTATTGGCCATATCTTTATAGGATGAAATTTCCACATTTTTTGATACGGAATAATTGTAATAAGCAATAAACTTATCGCTATAAAAATAGTTTTTATTTTTTTTAGCATTAAGGTTATGAACTTCAACTATTATATCATATATATTTTGTTCGAGCATGCCACGCAAGCGAAAATTAGGTAAATGACTTATTTTAAGCTTTAAATTTAAGTTTTGAATAGTCTCATTGAAAATATTTTGGACAATACCTGTGGTTGTTTTTTCGTACACAAACGGCTTACGTTCTAAACCAAAAGCAACCTGCAACGTCTGTTGTGCATGGACTGAAAATACAATGGATAATAAAATTGCAATCACCTGAATATCCCGATAAAGTATTAGTGTATTTTAGCAAGATAAATCAACTCAGTAGCAATAAGATTTCCTTAAATTTTTTATTAAATCCAATTGATCGATTTTAAATACTTTTTAATATGGCTTGCGGCCAGCTCTGGTTCATGGTGTGGTAATTTTGAAGGTTTTTCCATCGTCACCGTATTATTCATTTGAAAAAAACGCTCCGCTAAGCGCTCCATTCCATCATGGCCAACCACTAAATCATCAACTCCAGTAATAAAATGAATGCATTCACCATGGATTTCAATCTCTTCTTTTTCTTTTTTTATCCAAGGAAAAATATTATCTGGCTTAAGGGCCGGTGAAACTAATTGTTCGCGAATCTTTAAAGTTGATTTATAAAAAGGAGTATCAAAAAGATGAACCACATCCTTAGGGGCCATCCCTAAGCCAACCACAATAGCGCGTCTCTTATATTTAAAAAATATTTCTGATTTTAAGGCTTTTAAAGATAAAAGGGCCCCTAGAGAATGACCGCCTAGAACCACTTTTAACTCATGCTCATCTACATCATGCTCATTTAAAGGAAAGCTATCTAGATAATGCCTTTTAAGCTCTTTAAACGCTTGTGCAAAGAGCTCATGGGCGTGCTCGGTAAAATCTGTAAAGTCATCCACTTCAGAAAAATTTCCTAAATAATGCCCAGGTAAATCAAAAAGGGCCACCGGAACGCCTACTTCGCAAAGTCTTAGGGCCCAATTAAGGATCGAACTTTTATCTGCGGTATATCCATGAGTTAAAATCGCCATGGTTTTTGGGAAAGTCTGGTCAATATCAGGAAGAAAGTAAAAGATATTAGTTTCTGTTTTGTTTAAAAAATTGAGGGTGTGTTTTTTTATTTCCATAAATAGGTTTTACAAAAAAAAACCACTTCCGAAAAGGCTCTATTTCCCATTGGGAAGTGATTAGTGAAAATTTTTTTATGCTTTTGGATAAACTACTGGCCACTCATCTTCGTATTCTCCATCACAAGTAGCTTTTAAACGGTATTCTTTTAGAACAAAAGATTCTAAATCAGAATCATATGAGTAAATCGCTGATTGCCCAC
>CAYWBR010000033.1:24661-27308 GCA_964456675.1 uncultured Bacteriovorax sp.
CATTACTTCAACATATTGTTGGTCTTCTGAAAGCTCTGGGCAAAGTGCTTTATTTAATGCAACAACTTTTTCTGGTATGTTCTCAGTTGCAACTTCAGTATTGGCCATAGATATTAGTGATAAAGAACAAAGCATTAATGCTAAAAATTTCCTCACAGGAACTTCTTAAAGTTGATTTATTGTGTGTACAAAATTAGTAACATAAATTCTGACCCGGCGGGTAAATTGGGTAATTTTTATCGTAATTATTTGTGAAATTTGGTTGACGAATGATTATCGAGCCATTAAATTCTAAGAACTTAAAAATGAACCATTTTTTATGCCCAGATAGCTCAGTCGGTAGAGCAAGGGACTGAAAATCCCTGTGTCGGTGGTTCGATTCCGCCTCTGGGCACCAAATAAAAAGCCATTCCAGTGAGAATGGCTTTTTTATTTTTAAAATCAATAAAATCGACTCTTCCCCACACTACCAATACCCAATGGCATGTTTATCATGGCACCAATCATCCAATCGTCATTGCGGTAATAACCCGTCATTAGTCCTAATTTTAGATTTGGCAACTTAGAAAATTGAACAACTCCAGGATACAGATTTAACCTAACTCTCAAATCTTCAGTACTATTAAAAAAAATCGAAGTTAAAAGCTCTCCGCCTCTGTCGTAAAAAATGCCCGTGGCCCATTTTCCTTTTTGCTCAAGAGGATCTGTATAAGCTAAGCCCTGTGCAATTGATATCTCATCATCGGTATCAACTAAAAAACTAAGCCCCCCAAGAACCTGCATCCCGGCAACAACAATTGGCCGAATTTTCGATTGAATACCGAAAATCTTAGGTCTAAAAATATAATTTGTACCAGCATTGTAAACACGTAAATCACTTGGATCAATCAACGGTTGATTTGCCCAAGTCTTCATTTGTAATTCGTCGCGGACAAAAACAGTAAAATCGTCATCTAAAAAGGCAATTTTTCCAATCCAATCAAAAAATAGCAAATCAGCAATATGGTCATGTGCTCCCACTTTAATGGGATTGCTACTCTCTAAAGCTTCATTTCCAAACTGTGCTGCATAAGAGAGCATAAATGCATAAAAGTAAGCTCCTCTTACATTTTCCCCCTCAAACCATTCCGCAATTCTTCTAAAGTCACTTCCCTCTCCAAGAAAATGTAGTGAATAATTAGGAAAGGCGCGAGCTCCAAAAAATTCATCCTTAAAAAAACGAGAATAGCCCCCACCTGTTTTAATTTTTTTATGAGGATCTCTTACATCATCAAATACTTTCGAATGATTGGGATAAATTCTTTTTTGTGAAAAATAATATGGATTTTGAATAGTATCAAAAGTTGTATTTATATAAAAATTTACTGGATGAAATAAAGCATCATGACCATATTGAATTTTTTTATACAAAAGGGCTTCAGACGCAACAACCGACAGTGACGCCATTACAATATAAAACAAAACAATAATTTTCAAAATACAAAACCTAAGTTAATGTTAAAACTGATTAGTTTTTAGCATAACTAGAGTGCAAGCTTCAACAGTTTCAACACCTATTTTTTCTAACATCTCTTTTAAAACTTTATTCTCAGTACCAGGATTAAAAATTACTCTCCGAGGACAATAGGCAAGAATTTGTTCTTGCATTTTATCTTGGATTTCTGGATTTACATACAAAGTTAAGGTGTGAGCTTTCGGAGCAAAGTTTAAATCGGAGTATACCATCTGACCATCAATATTTTTTATTCGAGGATGGATTGGAATAGGGCGATACCCTAATTTTTTTAATAGTTCAAAGGCCATATATGAATAGCGTTCTTTATCATCACTAGCACCTAAAATAGCAACATCATGTTTTTCCATCAAAGACTCCTTCTAAAATTTTTTATGCACCTTCGCGCCAAAAAAGTTATTTCCACTATCAAAATTTTTTTCATATTCTAAAGACAATTGCCAGCCATTTTTTGATTCTGAACTCACTCCTGCTTTCGCAAATTTTTGCTGATCACTAAAAAAACTAGGAGCATCTGACAAAGGCAAATTACCACCAACATAGTATTTTGTTTTGCCATCAACTAAGGATGAAGTAATTGCTGCACTTTCGCCATATTTAGAAACATTAACTCCGGTTTCAACTGCAAATTTCATATCTTTATTTATATCTTGGTAATACTTTGAAGAGAAAATCGTTGAATCATAATGCAAGCCATAGGAACCTTCATCTGCAACATTTGCTTTATCAATTCTACTAATAACCTTAGCACCAAATTCTACTTTTGCATCTTTTGATATGTCATAATCCACTTGTGATGTAAAATATGGTTTGATATTTTTATCTGCTAACATTTCACTTTTTTCTGAAGAAGATCCACCTTTACGAGTTGACTCGGTAGTTAACATCATGACTTCTACTTCTACACCAAGACCACCTTCAGCAGAAAATTTCTTTGTCTCAAAAACTTTATGAGAATATGAAAAATCTCCCATTAAAAAACCGCCAGTGCTATCTAAATCATAATTAGTTTTCTCAGCTTTTGAGTTAAATGCTCCCGCACCATATTTTGCACTCAAGCCCCCACTTTTTGACTCTCCAGATAGTGCAAAACCTTTTATTTCTTCACCTTTTGAAGTTCTACCTGAAAAAAGA
>CAYWBR010000034.1:0-26990 GCA_964456675.1 uncultured Bacteriovorax sp.
AATTGAAACCTTACGGCTTCAAAACTTTACATCTTATTTAATTTTTAAAGAACAAACTTATTCGTCAAAAACTGGTGGAGATGACAGGAGTCGAACCTGCGACCCTCTGCGTGCAAAGCAGATGCTCTCCCAACTGAGCTACACCCCCAAAAAATATTTTGTAGTGTCTATCAGTTCTCAACTTCAAAGGTGAAAAGGAATTTATGTGATCGATTACAATCTGTCAAACCTATTTTAAAAAAAACTTTAAAATTCTTTCTTTCTTTAATTTTTACCCAATTGCGAGTTACAATTTTCTTAAAAATTAAAAGGTTACCCAATGAAAAATCAATTCAACTATTTTACTTTATTCTTCTTCCTTCTCTTTGTCATAAGCTGTTCGGACTCTAGCAGACAGGTTTCCATAACGGATAAAAGCTCAGAGAACTTTAGCCATTTAAATTTAAAAACTGATAATTCTGGATTATCGACAGCATTTGCCACAATTAGGACAATTCATGGTGATATTATTTTCCGATTTTATGCTAAAAGTGCCCCAGTGACATCTAAACGAATTATTAATTTAATACAGACTGGCTTTTACAACGGCCTTGTTTTTCACCGCTCAATTCCAAACTTCATAATTCAAACGGGTGACCCCACAAGTACAGGCAACGGGGGAAGTGGCGTAAAACTACCACTTGAAAGTAGCGACATTCAGCACATTAAAGGCACCATAGGAATTGCCAGAGGATTAGATCCCAACACTGGAGACTCCCAATTCTACATATCCCTAACCACCCTACCTCACCTAGACAAAAAATATACCGTCTTCGGACAAGTCATTGAGGGCCTGGAAATTTTACCAAAGATATCAAAAGGCGATAAAATTATTAGCATTGATATCGACTTAAATGAGAAAAAATAGAGTTCATAGCTAATAACTATCGCTCCATTAAGATGATTGATTTCAACTATCACTAAAGTTAGCCGATAATTATCCTAGAGGGGTGGTTATTTATGGATAACTTTAGTACAACAGAAATAGGTGTAATTGGTGGTGCAATCTTATTCGGACTAACTACACTAGGCGGGTTATTTCTTTTTTTAGTTAAAAAGAATAAATTTATTAATAAACTATTTGATGCGGATTTTTTTGTTGGTTTTATGCTATCGGCATCAGCCTTTGGACTAATCATTCCGGCATTTAGAGAAGCCAATTATTCTTCTAACTATGTCTCAATATTATTTTCCATTGCTGCCGGTTGTTCACTCTTATTGCTATTTGATTATTTTTTCAAACCAAATCTAACATTGCAAAGAAATAAAAATTATAAGGCCATATCGTTTTTCATAGCTATGGTAATTCATAATTTTCCTGAGGGGCTAGCTGCTGGTGCGTCTCTTTCTCACGGACAATCTTTGCATAGCTTTTCTATCATTGCAGCTCTTGGTTTACAGAATATTCCAGAAGGATTTGCCACAGGAATGAGTTTAGTTGGCGTAGGTGTAAATCCATTTGTAGCTTTTTGTGGGGTTGTCATTACTGGAATTGTTGAATTAGCTGGCGGTTTACTGGGTGGAGTCTTTAACTCTTTAGTCTCTGATCGGTACCCACTAGTGCTTGCTTTTGCGGGTGGTTCAATGATGAAAGTATCATTAGCAGAAATTATCGAAAAAATTAATTTAAATGATATAGATAAGATATTTAATAAAAATTTTATAATAGGATTTCTTTTAATGACTGTGATCGCATTTTAAAATTTGGAGGTACTATGAAGACAAAAATTGATATTGGAATTAGCGACAAGCAACGAAAAGATATTGCAAAGGGACTTTCAAGGTTATTGGCTGACACTTACACATTATATTTAAAGACTCACAATTTTCATTGGAACGTTACCGGTCCTCATTTTCAAACCCTGCATACAATGTTTGAAGGGCAATATAATGAATTGGCATTGGCAGTAGATGCAATAGCAGAAAGAATTCGCTCATTAGGAGAAAAAGCTCCGGGTTCCTATGCGGAATTTGCTAAATTGACTTCAATTAAAGAATCCCATGGAAATCTATCTGCAGAAAAAATGATTGCTGAACTAGTACAAGGACAAGAACAAGTTGCAAAAACGGCACGCAGTATTTTTCCTCTTGCCGATCAAGCTAGCGATGAGCCGACTGCTGATTTATTGACTCAAAGACTTCAGGTTCACGAAAAAACAGCATGGATGCTTAGAAGCTTACTCGAATAGCGTTTACGAGGGAGACGAATGCTCTCCCTCTTTTATTTCTGGCATATAATACTTCGACAATATTTTTTTAAAGTTCGAAAATAGCATTTCCTCAAATATTAATTTATCTGGAATTAGATCCGAAGCCTCTTCCACCGAAGTCATCATTGCACCATCTTTTCCACATGGGTTAATACCTTTAAACGCATTTTCATCTGAATAAAAATTAAGTGCCATTCCGTGGCAAGTTACCCATGACTTCACGGCCACACCAACTGAGGCTATTTTTTTATCTTCTATCCAGACACCTGTTTGAGAGGGATTATTCCGATCTGGATTTCCTTTTGCATGAAGACCAAAAGTAATTAAAGTCATCACCGCTGATTCTTCTAGTGCAATTAAAAATGCTTCTAAATTTTTTCCATAATTTTTTAAGTTAATAATTGGATACAAAATTATTTGTCCAGGACCATGATAAGTTGCTTTTCCGCCACGCTCGATCGACACAACTTCGCCATCCCATCCCCATACATCAGAATTTTCACTTTTTCTGCCAAGAGTAACAACAGGGGGGTGGCTACAAATAATAACAGTGTCCTCTGCCCCATCCCTTATTTCTTGAACTAGCTTAAGTTGGAGTTCATAGACTTCTTTATAATTCATTAAACCTAGGTTAAGAATTTTCATTTTTTCTATCTCTTTCGATCATACCTTTTATAAAATATTCTCCTGCCTTATATGAGCTTCTAACGAGTGGACCTGAAGCCACATACAAAAAGCCCATTTCCCTAGCGATGTTATCAAATTTTTTAAACCGTTCCGGAGAGGAATATTCAATGATTGGTAAATATTTTTTATGATGATCTGTAGGGCTAAGATACTGACCAAAAGTTACAATGTCGCATTTAACTTCTCTTAAATCCTGTAGTGCTTGAATTACCTCGTCATCTGTTTCTCCTAGTCCAAACATTATGGATGTTTTCGTGTATTGGTTAGGATTGAATTCTTTAATTAGCGCTAAAGTTTTTAAGCTTTGTTCATAGCCACTTCTACGATCTCTAACTTTAGTTGTAAGACGCTTAATCGTTTCAATATTGTGTGCAAAGACATCTGGCTTGGACTTAACAACTCTCAATACATGTTCAGGTACGGCGTTAAAATCAGGAGTCAGAACTTCTACTATCATTTTTTTATTATTTCGCTTTATGACTTCTATTGTTTTCGCAAAGTGTTCACTTCCTAAATCATCTAAATCATCACGGTCAACACTTGTTAACACAACATAGTCTAGTTGCATTTTTGCAATAGCTTCCCCAACTTTATACGGCTCGTCTCTATCTAACTCACCTTTAGGATTTCCGGTTTTAACTGCACAAAAGCGACATGCACGGGTACATGTATCACCCATTAACATAAACGTTGCAGTTCCCCCTCCCCAACACTCTCCCATATTAGGACATAAGGCTTCCTGGCACACTGTGACCAAGTTAAGCTCTTTCAACATTCCTTTGATATTTTCATACTTCGCGCCATGAGGAGCACGTACTTTTAGCCATTCAGGTCTTTTTGATTTTTCCATAAAACGCATTAAAGAATATATTTTATCGGAAATCAACTATTGGTTTGTAGTTCACTTTACAAAAAAAGCCAGAGAGTTTTACCTCTCTGGCCCTTAAATAATGATTCCAATTAATTTATTATTTGCCTAATTCAATGACATATTTAGTTAGAGCATCAATCTGCTTATTTGCATCTCCGCCGAAATATCCTTCCTCTAAGCCTCGTCCTTCTTCGGTGAAAAAGGTCGGCATAGATGTTCCCGGCATTATTTTTTGTGGATCCTTTAACCATAATCTAATCCACGATGGACGTAGACGCTTTCCTGCTTTATGCAAGTCAGGGCCTAATTGGTCGCCACTATTAAATCCTGCAGTATGACATGTTGTACATCCGTAAGCATTAAATAGCTTAACGGCCTCATCTCTTTCGCCTGGTGCCCATACAACCTCTGCATCTTCTTCTTCAAAAATTCCTTGGTGTGCTCCTGCCTGAAATCCACCTACTAATGCATTTTTTTGATTAAGCGATAAATTAAACGATGGCATTCTTACCTTTACCCAAGGTCTAATTGGTTGAACGTTACCAAGAAAATTATAAAACCAATCAGTCTGAACTCGGTGACCTTGGTTTACAAGCCTTGGTGGACCTTGATTAATATCATCCTCAAATTGATTTAAAAGTTCACCGCGTAGTCCATCAATTTGGTGACAGCCATAACAATTTAAGTTGCCGGCAACTTTAGTTGCATCGTTATAAAGAGCCTCACCAGCATTGTAGCGCTTCACTCCGGCCAAAGGAACAAAGTTAGAAACTTGGCCGAGTAAAGCTACTGTTATATCTTCTGCATCTTTTTTAGGCATATAAAAATTTGGCATTAATAATAAATCTTTAAATTCTTTTTGAATTCCAACATCCCAACGTTTTGGATTCTGTAAATGCGCTGTAATCCAGGCGTCTCTATGTCTAGGTAGTGCGTGATCAAGTCCAAATCCAAATTGAGTTATTGGTTTAGATCCAACCTTAGTTAACTCTGGACCGATTGGCGCGTTTGAATCAAATCCTTCAATATTGTGACAAGAAAAACAACCGTATTTAGCAATAGATCTTCTGCCTAATTCCATCGTTTTTTCGTCATCAGACATTTTGTTTACTTTTGCTTTAGCAGATTCGATTGTATCAAAAGCCGCCAAATAATCTGCCAAAATGCCATCCCTAATATTTTTATCTAAAGACGGAAATTTTGCACTTTCTACTTTTTCATTTTTTAATGTCATTAGATAAGAAGCTATGTCATTTGCTTCTTTATCTGTTAGCCGAAAAGAAGGCATGATCGTGTCTTCTTGGTAGTGCCAAGGTTTTTTAAGCCATGATACTAGCCAATCAGCAGATACCTTCGAGCCTAATCCACTTAAATGTGGACCAGCGTATCCACCAACTTTTTTAGAAACATCTTCGAGACCATCTACACCGTGACAGGCAAGACAACCGATTTCACTAATAAGCTGTTTCCCTGCTTCAGCGCTTCCAGCTGAAAATTTCTGAAATGGTTCATAGTTTTTTGACTTAGCATAAATGTATTCTGCCATTGCATTCACTTCTGCAATGTTCTTTTCTTTAAACTCTTTTTTAGAGTTATTATCTTGCATAAAGAAAGAAGGCATTTTTGTATTAGGGTTTATGGTTTTTGGTGCCCATACCCAAGCTTTAAACCATTCTTTGTCCACTTTGCTTGCAATTTTTAAAAGAGATGGCCCTGGCTTTCTTTTGTGTTCCCAACCTGCAATCTTATGGCACGCATAACAACCATATTTTTCAATTTTTTGGCGACCTGTATTTAATACAGTTGCACCTTTAATTAAGTCCACACCTTGATGACATTTCACACACGATGCTTCAGTTTGGCCAACTCTGTACATAAGCTCTGGAACTTTATGTGGCTCATGCCAGTTATATTTTTTCACCCATTCGGTTTTTTGCTTATCATCTCTTGGCATGTGTGCAGCAGCACTAAAATCATTTACCCTATGACCTTCACCACCGTGACAAGAAGTACATCCAACTTGTTTCATTGGGTGCTTTGACTCAGTACCCACCATTAGGTCAAGTTTTGGGTGAGTTTTGAATGGATTATTTTCTTTTTCAAAACCTGGTTGATCAATGAAAGTATGGCAGGTAATACAACGATCTACTTTAGGTACATGTTTAAAATATCTATCGTCTGTTACGTTGTTTACAACAATCTGACGAATTTTGATCGTAGGGTCCAAAAAATCTATAAACGGTAGGTTTCTGAGCGCAAAAATAGGCCCAAAACTTGATTGTTTCTTTGCTTGATCTAAAAGAGAAAGTTTTCCAGTAATCTCTTTAATTGATTTTTCTGTTTCAATCACTTCCTTATTTAGGTCTCCTAATTTAAGTAGCAATTCTTTTTCTTTAGCTTGAAAAGCCTTGTCTTTATCTTTATTTGCAGCAAATTGAGCCTTTAGCTCATGAAGTTTTACTTTATATTCTTCAGCTTTTTTAACATATCCATGAGAAGCCGAAGATTCATACTTAAAATTCATCTCTGTTACTTTGGCATTGAGAACCCCAAGTACGATAGTAAGTTCTTTAAGTTCATTACGTGTGCTTTTTATTTCCTTCTCAATTTTTGTAATTTCTTCTTTTCTAGAAACGACAACATCCTGACCCTTTTTAAGAGAAGCTTCTAACTCTGCAAGTTTTGGAGCGTCGATTTCTTTTTTTGCCAACTCAATCGCTTCCTCAACATGGCGTCGTTGAATCTTAATTGATTCAACCTGAATGGCTTTCCACGGCCGAATGTAATCATCCAAGAAAACCCAGAGAACACTTATAAAGAAAATGACCGAAAAAACAGCCATGAGTTTATTAAGCTTAGGCATGCTAAACGCCATACCAGGTTCTTTGTTGTTATCGTAATCGCTCATTATTTTATCCTTTCTCAACTCATTAGATATTAATTAATGTAACCAACTAAAAATTAAAGATTTAACTCCCACTCTGGTAAAGCGACAATGTATTTCAAGCTAAATAACCATCGTAGAACCATTTTTATTGGTAAACTCATCATTGATAAAAAAAGAAATACTAAAATATAGTATCTAATGGCACCAAGTTCTGCGTAAAACTTACGACCAACCTGAGTTGCCTTTGATAAATAAATTGGTAAATAGCCGATATAGCCAAAAGTTAAAACAATTCCAAATATTTCTCTTAAGATTAAATTCTTTGGAAGACCTACGTTTAACATTTTAATCCAAATAATTTCCGAAAGATTCACGTTAAAGTCTGCGACAACTTTGTGAAAATCCCAGTATTCAAATGGCCCATAAAACGTCCAGTTTGGCCCTCTCATGAATACCCCGATTATAATGAGAAACATCCACAACACTAACCACCCATAAAGAAAGAGCGTAATGGCCATTTTTCTTTCAGCAAAAGTATAATAACCATTACCTTTTGGATTAGTATCAATATATGGAATAGCAATTAGCCCAACAACGATAATACCGGGTAGTACAACCCCTGCCATCCATGGGTCAAAGTACACAAGCATTTCTTGTAACCCCAAAAAGTACCAAGGGGCTTTAGCCGGGTTTGGTGCCCAAGTAGGGTTTGCTGGCTCTTCTAAAGGAGCCTTGAACACAATTGCCCAAACAATGAGAAACGCCGTGCAGAGAATTAGTGCAAGCAATTCGATGTATACTAAGTTTGGCCATGACCAAACCTTTTCTCTATTTTCAGGTGTAGCCTCAATAGGACAATCTCCACTTTCTATGCGTATGTCGTTTTGAGCAGCCTTGTATATTGAAAACCAAGTAAAGAATCCAACCAAAACTAATAAGATACCAATAGGTACGTTATCTGGAGTCTTGATAATAAGTAGGAAATTTGGATCGGCCAAAAACCACACAGAAAGCGCTAGCGAAATCCAAAGAAACCATTTCCCAAATTTTAGCGAGCCTACAATTTTATAGTATTTAACCATCCAATAAAACATTAACGTTACTAATGGAAATGAAAAAATTGGATCTGAAACTCTATTAACTAATTCTCTTAACATATTTTATTCCTTAATAATTCTTTACTTATAACGGAGCTGAAATACCACCGTCCTTACGTACTCTCCAAAAGTGGACGGCGATCAAGACACCAACAACTAAAGGAATAAAAACACAGTGAAGAATATAAAATCTTAGCAATGCCGGCTCACCTACAAATCGTCCGCCGAGCAACTGGAAACGAACATCGTTTTTGTCTGAAACCATGACGAAATCACCGATTTGCGCAAGCATGGCCCCTGGACCACCATGGCCCATGAATGGAGTTGCTTTGGCCATATTAGATCCTACGGTAATGGCCCAAATCGCTAACTGATCCCATGGTAATAAGTAACCAGTGAACGATAAAAGAAGGGTTAAAATTAGAAGAACTACACCAATACCCCAGTTAAATTCACGAGGTGGTTTATAAGAACCAGTCATGAATACACGGAACATGTGTAACCACACAGTGATAACCATTGCGTGAGCTCCCCAACGATGTATCTCTCTCATAATACCTAGAGGTACGTGTTCACGAAGTGCAATAATATCGTTGAATGCATATTCAGCAGTCGGTCTGTAATAGAACATTAATAAAAGACCAGTTACAGTTAGAGCTAAGAAAATAAAAAATGTAAGTCCACCCATACACCATGTGTATCCTAGCTGTACTCCAGATTTTTTTAACTTGATGGGGTGCAAGTGTAAAAACACGTTACCCGCAATAACCGCTGCCCGATTACGTGCATTTGTTGGTGGTCCATGTCTGAAAATGGATTTCCAAACTTGTGTTTCGCGTACTTTATCTGCTAAACCTTTGCCTGACATATTTCTAACCCTTTATTTAAATAATAATATTAATTAAACCGAAAGATATGAATCTGGATTTTCCCATTCACCTTTTTCCCATCGGAAAACTTTTGTTTTGTCTATTTTTATTTTCCCATCTGGAAGCAATGCTATTTTATATCTTTCCAATGGACGAGGAGCTGGGCCTTCAAAATTTATTCCACTCATATAGTAACCTGATCCATGGCATGGACACTTAAACTTTAATTCCCCCGGAAGCCATGTTGGAATACAACCTAAATGCGTACAAATATTTGATAGAGCAACTAGTTTTCCATCTTGCTTAACCATCCAAACACCATATTGATTCTTCCAACGCTCATCTACGCCACTTGCATAATCAGCAGGCAAACCTGCAACGAAATCCATTTCAGGATCAAAATTCACATTGGGATAAGAAAATCTAAAAGCTAAAGAAAGAAGACCCCCAACTCCAGCAGTAAATGCAACCCATCCAACCGTTAAATAACTAAAGAACTCACGACGATTTAAACTTTGTTTTGTCTCTTCGCTCATATATAACCTTTCATATACAAATAACTTAACTTTCAAGTTGAAAGCTAAGCTGTTAATTTCGTTTTTTTATAATTCTGATTATGCGCATAATCTCTTATTTTTTCAACTTATTTAAAGCTTCTTTCATTCTTAATGCGACTTGTTGATTAGACTCAGACTCAGCAACTTTAGCTAGTTCCTCATTAATAATTGACCAACCAGAGGACTGCAGAGCAGCAATGACTCCAATTTTTAGATTTGCTACTTGTTGGGAGTCTAAGCCTTGTGCATTGGTTTTTGTTTTAATCTCAGGCTCTTTAAGGGTAATAATCTCTAATAAAATTTCCCTAGCTTCCGGATTTTGAAAATTTATTAATCCCATGGCAGCCGAATACTTAACTAAATTATTTTGATCGGATAGCATCGATTGAATTTCAAGTTGATAATCAGAAACTTTATGAGTGGCCAAGGCAAGAACCGCCACCTGGCGAATGCCTGGATCATCGTGTCTTAAAAATGGATGAACCAAAGACCAATCAATATTATTATCCTTTGGAAAATTAGCAAGAGAAACCAAAGCGTGGTAGCGAACGTTCGCATCGTTATCGTTTAAAGCTTGGTAAATAACAGGTAAACCAAGATCCGATTTCAATACGCCTAAAGCCACGATAATGAAATCTCTTGTCCGAGGATCCTGTGTTGATTCAATATAAGTCTCACTTAGAACTTTAACCACATAAGGAATGTCTTCTGCTGGAATTTGGGAAGTTGCAATTTTTTTCGACAACTCGTAAGCAGCAATCCACTTATTTCCAAAAGTCTTTGACTGTAACTCTTGAACAAGGTCGCGATAGCTTCGTTCTGAATTAAGCATTTTAGTGATACCAAAAATAACCAATGCTCCAATAAGAACAATGGCAATTGGTACCACTAAAGATCCTACAAAAGGATTTTCGAGTATTTTTTTATTAGAAGTACTTTGTTGTGTACCTTTTCTTTCTGTACTTAATTTGTTTTCTTCCATTTAAGAAAACCTTTGTAGTTTAAAGATTAATGTTTATGAATAATTTTAAGAATGATATGTAACAAATATCGGCAAGGCTGACAATTTAATTAAATTGATTTAAGTGAGACAACTTATGGCACATCTACTTCGGGTACTTATACTTTTAATGTTTATAGGAATTCTATTTACTACTGCGCTTGCATTAGAATGGGTAAACTACCCAATGAGTCATATTAGAGTTGCGATACCAGCTTTTCTCTATACAATTTTTGTCCAAGCATTTGTTATGTTTTATTTTATAGGGGTTGCGAGGTTAACAACTAACGTCTTTATGATCATTACGTCTGGTGAAAACCTTAACGAATTATTCGAAAATCCACCAAAAGACCTTACTCCATATATCGAAAAAACAAAAAAAATGGTCGAAGAAGCCGATAGATCGAAACGCCAAACAATACCTTGGACAATCCTAATGCTGATTCTTGGAATGATCGCATTTTTACTAGGAGGCGCCCACGATACGGGCTTAGTACAAAAAACAACTCACTCGGGAGTTGTTTTAGGTTTTTTAATTTCAATGACAATTGGCTTTTTCAGACAATGGTACTATCTAGGAAGAAGTCACTTACTTTTGAGAAAATTAAAAAACCTATACGAAATACCAGACGGACAAATGTAGCTTTAGATTTTCTTTACCCAAATAAAAACTCGCGTTTTACCGGCGGGAATTTTAGATACCGAAGCGGTGTTTTCAAAAAGTTTTCCCGATTCAGACTTCATAACTTCACCAATAAAATCTTTTAAATTTTTCTTTGGCACATAAATATTATAATATACACCCCCAGGTACATCTGTTCCCGGCTTTACATTATCAACCTGGGTGACTTCAAATTGTTTTATAAGTTGATCAAATTTAGATTTTGTAACAATGGTGTTTGTGGATGTCATCATTAATCGATAAACTTTAACATTCCCTGCTAAAGTCTCGCGGTAACCGTTTGCACCTGCCGACTTTTCCTGAAACTCTGATGTCTTTAAATCTGCATCGTCTAAATCTTTGGGTATTGAATCAAGAGAAGTTAATGTTACCTCTGACTCTTCAGAATACGATTCTGGATCAAACAGTTCTTCAACCTGATCCCCTTTTGTTAGATCTTTGATCTCGTTGTAATTTAGTTTGAATTCCGTTTGATTATTTTTTTCAGAAGATTTGAATAATAAATTTCTATCAATCCAAGTAAAATTTGGTTCATATATACTGACTTTATTTGCCAAATACTTTTCGTACCAAACATTCACAGATCTTATTGAATAAATAGAAACACCAAAAACAAAAAGTAGCATCAAAACTTGTTGAATTATTTTTATCTGAGACATGAAGGAGAGCTTTGTTTTGATTTTTTTTATGTCGTATTGCTGTTTTTGAAAATTGCTCGTCATTTCTCTTAGAAATGGCGACCACTCATTAAATAATGTAACTTCCATTGAAGGCATTATTTCTTCTTCCATACTTCCTGCCACCGGCGTATAGATAGGTAGTTTTTGCTTTAAATCATTAAATTTTAAATTAGTATTTGGATTTGCAATGTTTCCAATTAGTAAAAAATGCGAAACTTGAACATCTAAATGAGGAAAAACATCAACTAAGAAATTTCTTAAAATTGTTGCCACTTGGGGCAACGGCAATTTTGAACATTCTGATATTTCCGCCACGGACATATTTAAATGGATAAAAAGAAAATTTAAGAATTTATCTCTTAACCATAAAAACCACGAACTCAATGAGCCAATTTTAACCTCATGTTGACAGTAGCTAAAGCGGTTTAAATAAGCTTCTATGCATAAGTCTGGCTCAAAAAAAGTCGTCCAAAATGCTTCAAATTCTTTTTTAAATCGACCTTGCCAAGTCAATCCATCAAGGTTGAGATTTAGCCACTCACGAAATTGTAAAATATTTTCAGAACTTAATTTGTTTGTATTCAAAGCTTCCATGAATTCTCGCCTTAAACTCTCTCTAAAAGAATGGCTATACCTTGTCCGCCACCAATGCACGCAGAAGCAATTCCTCTTTTTAATTTCAAATCTTGAAGTTGGCGAGCAAGAGTTACTGAAATTCTTGTTCCACTTGCCCCCAAGGGATGACCAAGGGCAATTGCCCCTCCCCAGATATTTAATTTATCTTCCGGAATACTTAAATCTTTCATGCAAGATACAGTTTGTCCTGCGAAAGCCTCGTTGATTTCAAATAAATCTATATCATTCATTTTTAGATTATTTTTTTCTAATAATTTTTTTATGGCCGGGCTGGGACCGATTCCCATAATGGCAGGGTCAACCCCTATTACGAATCCATCTTTGATTTCAGCAATCGGCTTTAGTCCATGTTTCATTACAAACATTTCACTTGCAACAATTGCAACACTTGCACCATCAACAATACCTGATGCAGTGGCGGGAGTCACAACTCCACCATCTTTAAATGAAGCTCTTAATCCATTCATCTCTTCAATAGTTGCGTCCACGCGTAGGTGCTCATCTCTATCTATTAGAGTTTTTTTTATTTGAATGCTCGCAATTTCGCCTTGAAGTTTATTACTTTTGTATGCAGCAACTGCCTTTTGATGGGATTTCAAAGCATAGACATCACACATCTCACGATTAACTTGAAACTGTTCCGATAATTTTTCTGCAGTCATGGCCATAGGGCTTCCAACAAACTGATCTGTTAGAGCATCAAGAAGCATATCAACATTTTTAAGAGCGCCGTATTTGGTACCAAAACGAGCACCGTATGTAAGATGGGGAACCATCGACATATTTTCGCTTCCACCAGCTAAGACACAAGACGCTTCTCCTAATTTAATTAAACGAGCAGCATCTAATAATGATTGAATACCAGAACCACATAAGCGGTTAATCGTTATACCTGGAGTTTCTTGCCTACATCCAAGCTTGAGGGCCAAGTGACGTCCACCATACATAGTATCGGTTGAAGATGGGACAACATTGCCCAGTATGACTTGATCTACATATTCTGGATTTAATCCAATTTCTGAAATCAAAGACTTGGCCGCAAAAACTGCTAAATCGACAGGAGTAATATCTTTCAGGCTGCCACCAAATTTACCAAATGGTGTTCTTTTACCTGCAACTAAATAAATTTTTCCCGAAGTCATTTGGGACATATTTTCCTCCTGCATTTTTTTTATATGGATACGGTATGATTATTTTAGATCTAGCTTGGCTAGAACGCAAAATTTAAAAGAAGGCAGAGAATGACTAGTGTCAATGAGCTTAAAGCTCAAAAGTACATTGAGACAGAAAATAAAAGACAGAATGAAGATATAAAAAAACTTCGCGCCGATAATGCTCGCCAGATGGAAAATGAAATTAAGACTGGTGAAAGAGAGCTTGCTAAAATTAAAAATGACTATGAAGCAAAAGTATCAAATGTCAAAAATGAGACTGAGCAAAAACTTGTCGAAATAAGAGATCGGCAGAGTAAAACGATGACTGAAGAAAATCAAAGAATGGAACAAGAGCTTCAGAATCTTAAAAAAGTACACGAAGACCAAAAAACTGAAATAAAAGTATCACAGCAAAACGAAATTGATGGAATGGTTGAATCACATAAAAAAACTATCGAATCGGCCAGACAAAAATTTCTAAAAGAAAAAAACAAATTCAACTCTTAATCAAAACAGGAATCTTAGATGGAAGCAAATAACAATGGCTCAGTATTTATAAACGGTAAAGCGCAAATCATAGAAATGCTTCAACATATGCCGCGCGAGGAAAGAGTTAAATTACTTCATAATATTAAACTTAGAAATCCACAATTAGCAGAAGAACTCACCCAGCATAGTTATACTTTTTCTGATATAAACTTATTATCTGACAACGAATTGACCATCATATTTAAATATGTGACTGCTCCAATCGTGGGAATGGCTTTAAAAGATTCGAGTAGGAATTTACAACGACGACTATTATCTCTAGCCGATAGATCATATGCAGAAGAAGCTTATCGCGTTATGACAACTAATTTCCCTACAGAAAAAAGAGATAGCAAACGCGCTCAAAATAAAATTATTGAAATTTTATCTAGAATCAAAAAAGGCAAATAGCTACTTATCTGCTCTATACGAACGCAAAATGGCCGTATACTCTAATTCCTGTTCTTTTGATAGTGCTAGGTTTTTATCATCAAGCATGTCTTTTACTTGATGCTCTTCAATTACTTCTTGGACGCTATTTAACCGGTCACAAAGTGTCTGAAAAATTTCATTTACCCACTTAGGACCTGACTCAATTACTGTACGTACATCTTTACTCGAAACCAAGACAAGCTCCACATCAGTACTAGCGATTGCAGAATATGGGTTTGCAGAATTTGTTAAGATTGGAATTTCATTTAAAATTTCTTTTTCTTTCAATATTCCTAGTGATACCAATCTATTGTTTTTCAGCTTAACTAAGCGAACCTCACCACTCTTAATAAGATATAAATTTTTATTTTGAAGACCTTCTGCAAAGATAACTGTACCCTTTTTAAAAAAAGTAACTGAATCTAAAATTTTAGTTTGTGACGTAGGACCCATCTAACTCTCCTGCGATAAAGGTTCCATATCTTAAACCTCGAGTTGAAATCATAATCTCTTTATTCACAACTTCATTTATAAACGAAGCCGCAACAAATATACCGCCCTTAATCGAATAAACTCTTTTACCTAGAAATTGATATTTACTTAATAATTCAGATTCGGTTGTTAAATTTAGATTATTCAAAAAATCTATGAATTTATTTTTTGAGATTTTTTTCCCTTCGATCAATATTGACTCAAAATTTGGTAAATCAAAAAAGATTGCACCCAGTGCCGTCATACTTCCTGCAACACAAATAAGACAATCAGTATTATAATTTTTAATTGCGTATTTATTTTTTAAATCTAGCCATTTTATTTCGTGATTATTGTCTTTTATCCAATCCGTTGCGCGAACAGATCCAATTGGTAAACTAATCGATTTCTCTATTAAAAACTTGGAGGAGAGAGTAATTTTAATTAACTCCGTACTGGCCCCACCTATATCCATGATTACGGCACTAGGTATGCTTATATCTGATAGTGAGCTCGCAACCCCCAAAGCTGTATAGTAAGCTTCACCGTCAGCATTTATTATTTTAATCTCTAATCTTAATTCATTTTTAATTTTTTCAAAAAATGAACTTGCATTTTCGGCAACTCGTGACGCTTCTGTGGCGGTAACTAGCACCTTGCTTAAATCAAAGTTTCTAGATTTCAACAACTCAGCATATTCTTTTAGCGCCTTATAAGTAAGATCCATAGAATCAGGATGAAATTTTTTAGTTTTATCTAGGTCTTTTCCGAGACTTGTGATTCTAGACTCATTGATCTCTTCAATAACATTACCAGCAGCATATGTTCCGGCCAATAAGAGAACTGAATTTGAGCCAATGTCAATAGAAGCTCTTTTCACCTCATACTCCTAAAATTTTTTTAACATCACCATCGAGAGCTGGATTAATCAAACCATTTTCACAAATAATACCGGTAATGTATTTACTATCAGTGACATCAAAGCTTGGGTTACAAACAGTAGTATTATCATGAGCAAGTTTGATTCCTTTCACTTCTAATATCTCCTCAGCAGAACGCATTTCAATATGAATTTGATTTCCTGTATCAAGAGATAAATCAAAACTAGAAATCGGCGCGACTACATAAAACGGTACATTGTATGCATTGGCAACAATACTTAAAGTACTTGTACCAATTTTATTGGCCGTATCGCCATTAGCAACAATTCGATCTGCACCTACAAAAATTGCATCTATGTTGTGGTTTTTTAGAATATATGACATCGCACCTTCCACCACAACATCATGTTCAATACCAGACTTTATTAATTCAAAGCTTGTTAATCTTAGTCCCTGTAAGTACGGTCTGGTTTCACACGCAAAAACTTTTTTGACTTTATTTTTACTATGCAAGTGTGACACAACTCCAAGCGCAGTTCCCAAGACCCCACATGCTAGAACACCGGTATTACAAATAGTCATTAAGTTTAGTTTTTTATCACCATATAATTTTTGCATTTCATTTTCTGCAATTTGTGCCATCGAAAAATTCTTGCTATACAATGCATTCATTTCATCTATTGCTATTTTACATAGAAAATCAAACATATCATTTAGGTGAGTTTTTTCACTCAGTATCTTTACGACTTTATCGATCTCAAACGCTAAGTTTACGGCAGTAGGACGAGCTGATTTTAAATATTCTGCACAACGATTAAATTGCTCAAAAGTTGCCTTTGGATTATTTTTTGCAAACATCGCCATTCCCCAAATTCCGGTGAATCCAATTAAGGGAGCGCCTCTTACAACCATATCCTTAATGGCATAAAAACAGTCTTCATGATTTTTTGCTTCAAGATATTTTTCTTCACGTGGTAAAACTCTTTGGTCAAGAAGTTTTAGTTGTCCTTTCTCAAAAACAAGTGGTAGCAAGCTATATGTATTCATTATTTGAAAAGTCCTTTTAATAATTTATTAACTTTTTCTTTTGTTTCATCAGATTTTATTAGATCTTTAGCCTTGCCGTTTAAAATTTTGTCTGCCGCTTTATCAAGTGCTTTTGTTGCAGCTTCTTTTAGCTTCTCTTCACCTTTTGTTTTCATAGCCCCTTTGGCCAATTTAGAAACTGTATAGCTAACATCAGGGGTTAATGAGAATCCATTACCTTTTAATTTTAATGGCAAGGTTTTTGAGCCTGTATTTTTCTGCAATAGATCTGAAATTTTACCACCATGGTCAGTAAACACTACATCCATTTCCGACGGAGTGCTTTGTAAAGGAGATATATTTCCCGCACCTGAAACTTCCACCTTTTTATTAAGTCCCCAAAATAAAAAATTACTTATTTGATAATTTGATTCTTTAAATTTTCCTTTAAGTGACAACGTTTCAAAGCTTCCATTAACTTTCATCTCTTTATCAGATGTATAGAATGTTTTAACTACTGGTATATTTTTTAGAACAGGATTTACATAATCACTTATATTTAACTTTTTGATCTCACCTTGTTTAACACTAATATCAACTAGTACATCATATTTAGGCTCAGGTTTTGTCTTGTAGAGAATTGTTTCTCCGGAAATTTTTCCCGTAAAATCTCCCTTAAAATTCTCAATAAATGGTGGAAGAAATGACTTAAAACTTTCTACATTTAAATTAGCAATCTCTAAATTAAACTTCGACTCATTTGAATTTTTTTTCAAACTTGTAACTTGTGACAATTTCCCATTTCCATTAGCAAATTTAAAAACAAGCCCATCGATTGCCACAGCGGAATTGGACGTAACGATTTTTCCCTTACCTTGAAAATTAGATCCGCCAACATTTACATTTGACCAGTCTAAACTAATCACCATTGGTGGTAGAATTGGGGGATTATCTGCTTTCTGATTAGTTGTATTAGATTTCTCGTCATTTTTTGTACCAGTTTGAGATTCACTCGGATTGTCATTGGTAAGATTTTTATTGGCCCATAATTTGGTCTGAATAAATTTTTCTGTCAGTTTTATATCCCTAGCTATAACTTTAATATCTATCGGTGATATTTTTGACATATTAAATGTTTGATTCAAGTCCAATGATCCTAAAACATTTATATTGGCAGAGCCACCCATAATTTTATTTGCAACAAATAAAGAATAGGTACTATCTTTCAACTCTCCATTGAAAGTTGTTGAAACTTCTACTCCGTCAATAGATGTATTAACCGCCGGGGTTAATTCAAATTGAAAATTTGGAACCATTTTAGATTGATCATCAATTTCAAATGAGCCCATTGCGGTAAATTTGGCTTTGGACATATCAATAGAACTATCTAAGCTAGTTATTGTTTGGATATCTTTCATATAGATATCTGCATTGAAATTTGTTAATCTTATACTTTTACCTATTGAGAATTTTCCAGATATTTTATTTTGCGTTTCAAAAGTTGAATTAAAAACTCCTTCTATTATACCACTTTTTTTCGCAACAAGATTAATGTTTGTCGAAATTTCGGGTACCTTATAAGTTAATCCTGATTTGCTAAACTGATTAATCTTAACCACTGCATCTAGAGGTAAATCGCCATTTTTTAAATATTCACTTAAGTTAATTTGGCCAATCGTTAATATATCAAATGATGTTGTATTTTTTAAGTCGTCTGTAGTCAAAACACTTGAAGCAAGCTCAAATGCGCTTGGTGTTTCAAAATTCAATCCATTTATAATAAATTTAGAAACTATGAATTTCCCATTTGTTTTAGATTTCAATTTATATGAAAAAATTGTATTATTGAAACGGATGTTGATTTTAGATTTAGCTAGCGGCCCCAATTCCAACTTTACATTATCGGTAGTATCATTATCTTTTTGTTCCTCTTTCGATTCATCTAATATATTTTTTCCAACGGCCAACTTCCAATTTGTTCCTTCTGTAAATTCTTCAAAATTGATTTCTGGGTTATCCATCTTAAATTCAACAATACCTCCACCCATTAAAATTGCCCAAAATGGTATTTTAATTTGTAATTCGTTTATTGATGTTAATTTACTTTTTACACCACCCATCGAGCCATTATATTCCAATCGAAATTTCGACATATAAATTTTGAAATTAAAACCGATCTTTACGTCCACTTCACCAAGTTCCACTGATGAATTTGGAAATACTTTTGCGACTTGATCAATCGTTAGTTTTTTAATTTCTTCGGGTTTTAATTTCGTAGAAACATAGTATATTGCTCCACTAATTAGTGACACGCATACTACAATTGTAAGTAGGATTACTTTATAAATTGGCTTTTTCATTACTTCCTCAAGTCATAACGGTGCTTTTGATACACATTCTACATGCATTGTATGCTTGTTAAAAAGTAATTTTAAAAAAATTAGGTTTATTTATTAAAAGATGTTAAAACCTCACCTAATGTCTGGTGAGGTTTGCTTACAACGAATTTTTAAAAAGACTATTTGATGACCGTACGACTCATACCTTCCACAATACTATTTTTAAATTTACGATCTGGTGTTATTGCGTAGTAATATTCTTTCATTTCTAAAAATCTGTGGAACACCCTTAATGTTCCATTTTTGATTTCATCGATGGCAATAATTTCGGGCGCCAAAACGATACCTTGACCAGACATTGCCATGAGTCTTAACAGTGCCATATCTTCAATCTCGCCCTTCACGTTGGGCTCAACTTCATTTTGTCTAAACCAACGATCTAATCCTGAACGAATTTCAGAATCAAATGTAGGTATGAAAATTGGGTATTTTTTGATCATTTCTTTAATATCGCTTGTTCCGTTAATAAATTTATCCGTGCCAATTGCGACCACGTTCATCTCACCGATCGGATGATTAAATAAATCACGATCTACATCAGTGCGAGCTGGGAAATTCGATAGGATAATATCTAACTGATGATTACGAAGCTTTTCAGTTAAATAGGTCATCGAACCTTCCACCAGTACAAATTGTGTTTTCTCATCAGACATAAAAGGCTCTAAAAATCGGATCTGAAGATTTTTTGAAATAGAGTTTAGGGAGCCAATCCTCACCAGTTGCGTATCTACCTGGGCCGATTTTTGCTGTAACAGCTGGTAAAGTTCCGCACCTGTGGAGAATATTTTTTCGCAGTATTCGAAACTAAGTCTTCCCGCTTCAGTCAAAACTAACGTTCTCTTAACTCGGTCAAACAACAGTGTTCCGAGAGATTCTTCTAGTAGTTTTATCTGTTCACTTAGCGTCGACTGGGATAGACGCAGCTTTTCCGCTGCTCTGGTCATTGTTCCCTCACGTGCCACAACCCAAAAATAATAAAGATGGTGATAATTTAGCCATTGCTGGCCGATTAAATAATTAGATTGCTTTGTATTTAAACTCTCATTCGATAGGTTTTGTCCAAGCATTTTTCCTCCCAGGCATAATTTACGTCAAATTTTGTCGTATATAGTGTGAGGATAAAGCGATTTTAACAAAAAGAAAAATAGCTTTAACCGATCAAAACTATCGCAAAGCATGATGATAATCATCAAATTCAGTCATTTAGCCTGTTTTTTAATTATTTTCTGATAATCGTTCTAAGCTTTGTCTAACCTTCGGTTTTATTAAAGCTATAACTTAATTCGATCAAGTACCGCTAGAGCAAGGTAAGAGGCGCAAACTTAACCATAAATTTTTTCCGATTCCCATCTAAAAATTTAATGGTCACTTTTTCATCCCCGCCACTTCCTTCACTATCCTCAACAAAACCATCCCCATATAGCGAGTGGCGAATCTTTGCACCTTTTGGATATTTTGCTTTAACGATGCTTTCTTTTATTTGATACACAACTTCTCCATCATCGTAGCTTTGATAAATTCCTTCATCAAATGAATCTGCTGTCTTTTCAAATCGAGATCTGTGCATGGAACGATTTGTATTGAAATTAAACTCATCGTCTTGATTTATTTTTCCTTTTAATTTTATCCAATTATAAAATTCTTCTGGAATTTCATCTATAAACCTACTTGGACCATTAAATTTTACCTGCCCAAAAAGCATTCTTCCCTGAGCAAATGTAATGTATAACCTTTTCATTGCCCTAGTCATTGCAACATAAAAAAGTCTACGCTCTTCTTCGATTGCCATTTCTCCAGACTCAACACTTTTATAACTGGGAAACACATTCTCTTCTGCACCAATCACAAATGCAAAAGAAAACTCTAAACCCTTTGCCCCGTGGACAGTCATTAAAGAGACCTCCCCTTGGGTTGGCTCAATTTTTTCATCTGACTCAGATGACGAATCAAGTGTTATTGTTTCTAAAAATCCAGTAAGTGTGGCAACTCCTTCTGATTCTTCATATTGCTTTATTGCATTACTTAATTCTTCTAAATTTTCAATTCTCGCCAATGTTTCATAGTCTTTGTTTGCTTTTAAAAAAGCCAAATAACCTGACTCGTGCAGGACTTTATCGTATATAATTGAGGGTTTGGTTTTATTTTTATCTTGTATTCTTAAATCTTGAATAAGTGTTACCAATTCTCGAATTGATGAACGCACTTTGGCAGACAATTTAACATGACTTACTTCCCCCTCGTTATCCACTAATTTTTCGACGATATCCCATAGAGAACAGTTTTGGTTTATTGCTTCAATTTCTAATTTTCTAAGACTTGTGGCTCCGATTCCACGAGCAGGAACATTTATAATTCTTGAAAATGCCAAAGAATCTTTTGAGTTTATTATTAAACGCAAATACCCGAGCATATCTTTAATTTCTTTTCTTTCGTAAAACTTCACTCCTCCAATAACTCTGTATGGTATTTTAAACTTTCTTAGCGCATCTTCCACTAATCTTGATTGAGCATTTGAACGGTAAAAAACTGCCATATCAGAGTATTCATTTCCAGACTCAACAATTTTTTTTATTTCATTAGCAATATAATCAGACTCTTCCTTGTCGTTAAAGCATTCAACTATCTGGACAACTTCACCTTCAGGGTTTGCTGTCCACATCTGTTTCCCTTTACGAAAATTATTTTTTGCTATTACAAAACTCGCTGCCTCAATAATATTTTTACTCGATCTATAATTTTGTTCTAGTTTTAAAAGTTCGACATCGGGATAAACTTTTTCAAAATCAAGAATATTTCTAATATCGGCTCCTCTCCAAGAGTATATTGACTGATCTTCATCTCCGACCACACAAATATTTCTTCTTTTCGCTGCAAGCATTGTCACCAATTCGAATTGTGCACGATTAGTGTCCTGATACTCATCTACAAGGATATACTTAAACCGTTCTTGGTAGCGCGCAAGCACCTCCGGAAATTTTTCAAATAATTGAATTACTCCTGTAATGAGCCCCCCAAAATCAATAGCATTTGCGCGATGTAATTCAGCTTCATATTCTTCAAAATATGAATAATATTCATCACAGGAATCAGCTCCACCTTCAACCATAGTCCGACTCGAGTAATAACCATTATTTTTTAAATAATCGATATAGTTTAAAATTTCATAGGGATTTAATTCTTTTGGAGAAATTCCTCTTCGATCAAGCAATGTCTTAACAATACTCTTTGATTCTCCATCATCATAAATTGTAAAATTTCGTGACAGTCCTAAATACGTCGCTTCACTTCTGAGAATTTTTGCGCAAAATGCATGGAATGTTGTAATTTGAAGTGCACCAATATCATTTTGTACTAAATGAGAAATCCTCTCACGCATTTCTTTAGCCGCTTTATTTGAAAAAGTTAAGGCCAATAATTGATAGGGACTAATATTTAATTCTTCAATCAAATAGCTTATTTTAGTTACCAATGTTTTTGTTTTTCCTGACCCTGCTCCGGCCAAAATCATTACAGGTCCATCATTTTTTAAAACAGCAGAACGCTGAACTTCATTTAATGTTTCTAAATTTAAAACCATGAAAGCTTCCTAAAAATAATACTGTGAAAATACCAATGCAAATTTATCAATATAAAATCTCGCATTTTCCGTGTGAAAATTACAACTAACTTTACACTTTTATAATCGTTTTGATCAATTATTTCATCATAATAACTGGCCATTTTTACCAGTTATCAGTCTATTCTTTATATTTTCATAAGATTAATTAAGATTAAACTAACCGTATTTTTTTTAGGAGTTGAGATGAAAAATTTATTTGTATTTGCATCATTACTATTTTCCACAATTTCATTAGCAGAAACCGTTACCATAAATGGAGAGGATGATTGGGCACCTTATTCCTCTAAAACTGCAGATGAAAAATCAGTAGAAGGTTTCGCACCAGACATTATTAAAGCAGCATTTAAGACTCAAGGAGTAGACGTTGTATTTAAACAAGTTCCTTATGCTCGTTGCTTGGCGGAAGTAAATGCTGGAGATGCTGTTGGTTGCTTCGATACCGTTCAAGACGATGACTCAAAAGCAAAATTTATTTTTCACAAGACTCCGCTATTTAATGCAGACATGGTTGTTTTTGCACCAAGCACTTCAGCTGAAACAATTGCAAAAATTTCAGACCTTGAAGGTAAAACTGTTGGGGTAACGAATGGCTATACTTATGCATCAGAATTTACCAATAATGCTAAGATTACAAAGCAAGTTGTTGGCTCGGAGAAAGATCAGTTGAATCTTTTGGCCAACGGACGACTACAATACGGTGTGGTATGGGGGATGCCTGGTTTTGATATTTTAAAGAAAAATCCAAATATTGCTTCAAAAGTCAAAGCTATTGGAAAAATTTCTACTGACGCCCTTTATATCAATTTTTCAAAAAAGCATAAAGATGGTGCCAGAATGGCAAATATTTTTGAAAAAGGTATGCAAGCTATTAATGCTGATGGGACTTATAAAAAACTAGAGGCTGAATTTAAAAAGAAAGTAGGCGCGAACTAGTATTTAAGAGGCCTCCAAAAGGAGGCCTCTTTTATTCAACGGTCACTGATTTTGCTAAATTTCTTGGTTTATCGATATCTGTCCCTTTAAATTTTGCCATATAGTATGCAAGCAGTTGGTTAACAACATTTACATACAGTGGAGCTAATTCATCTAAACCTTTAAAATCTACTGGTATATAGTAATCAGAAAGTCTCATTCCTTCAGACTCACCAACTTGCCCGATTACTACAATTATTCCTTTTCTTGCTTTGTTTTCTTGGACATTTGAAATAGTTTTCTCATAAAGGTCTGGAGCAACAATAGCAATATTTACAATTTCCTCATCAATTAAAGCAATTGGCCCATGCTTTAACTCCCCCGCGGCATATCCTTCAGCATGAACATAAGCAATCTCTTTTAATTTTAAAGCACCTTCAAGAGCGATGGGAAAATACACTCCACGACCGGTATAGAAGAAACCTTTTTTATTATAAATTGCTTCAGCAATTGATTTGATTGAATCAACATTTGCTAATAAGTGATCTATTCTTTCTGCAAGAAGAGAAAATTTTCCTGCTAAATTCACTCTATATTCTGCATCATCTAACTTGCCAGATAAAGCTGCTGACAATAGTCTTCCAGTCAGTGCTTGTTGCGTGAATGCTTTAGTAGAGGCAACACCAATCTCAACACCCGCGCGGATTAATAAGTTTTCGTCACAGTCACGGAAAAGAGTTGAACCTTCTACGTTTACAATCGAAACCGTTTTGATTCCAGATTTTTTACACATATTTTGTGCAGCTAAAGTATCTGCCGTCTCACCTGACTGAGAAACAAACAACCCTAAATCATTCGGCTGAATGATTGGATTTCTATATCTGAACTCCGACGCAAGCTCTACAACAGTAGGTATGCGATTTATTCCTTCGAAGAAATCTTTTGCGACCATTCCAGCGTAAGCTGCAGTTCCACAAGCTGAAACTAAAATTCTAGATGGTTTTAATTTTGCAACTCTTGTTAATGAATCATAGCCTTCACCACCAAAGTAGTATTGAGTTAATGCACGAATAAGCTCTGGTTGCTCGTGAATTTCTTTTAGCATGTAATGTTCGAATTCACCTTTCTCTGAAACTTGAACTGATAAATCTTGTTTTTTTGATAAGTATCTTTTTGTTTTAGATAAATCTAATTCATAAAAATTAATGAGATTATGGTTAGCTGCTGATAAATGAACTAGGACTTCATCCTCTGGAAAATAAAGTTTATGAACCATTCCAGCTAAAGCATATGGATCTGAAGAAACAAGTGCTTCACTTGTTACGTCATTAAGACCAGCAACAAGAGGAGCTCCTCTTTTTACCGCAAAGATCTCACCTGTTGGTGGATATAAAACTACAAATGAAGAGTTACCATGAGTCTGTTTAAAAGCAGATGTAATTGCTTCTGCGATTGGTAGGCCTTTTTTTAGTTCCCACGTTACTAATTCTAAAAAAGATTCAGAATCTGTTTCAGATTTAAACTTTACGCCTTCTTTTTCTAGGCGTTTTTTAATTTCATGTGCATTTTCAATAATACCATTATGAATAATTGATAATACTTCATTGCTATGTGGATGAGCGTTCGCATCAGTCACACCACCATGAGTGGCCCAGCGAGTGTGGCCAATACAAGTTCTTGCTATTAAATTTTTTCCAACTAGTTCATTTTTTAAATTATCTAATTTTCCTGCTTTTTTATAAAAATGCATTTTATTATGTTCATCTAGAAAACTTACACCGGCAGAATCATAGCCACGATACTCCAGGCGTTTCAAGCCTTCTAAAACGATTTGAACTGAATTTTGCGATGGCCCTAAATAGCCAACAATTCCACACATAATTACCTCTTTAAATTAAAATACAATTAATCAACTCTATCAAAAAGTATTTGAGGTGTTTACTGTTTTCTTAAAAAGTGAAATTGACGCACTCGGCGTCTGAGTTTAAGTAACGAAATACGATGATTACAACTTCATAAAATCAAGATAAAAAGTCGTTCCATTTTTCGAAGACTCAAAAGTGACCTTTGCACCATGTAACCTTACAATATCAGCAACGACCGATAAACCTAGACCGGTTCCCTTGTTAACTTCTTTTGTTGTGAAAAATGGATCAAAGATTTTATCGTGGATTTCTTTAGGAATTCCTGGACCGTTGTCAGAAATGCTCATGATCACTTTTTCATTATTTTCATATAGAGCAATGGTAATTTTGCCATCGTCTTGATCCAACAGTACATCGCGAGCATTATTCATCAAATTCACAAGAATCTGTTGGATTTTTCCTCTATCAGCTAAAATTTTTGTCGTGCCACTTATATTGAATTTTTTATCAATCTTTATACCATCAGCTTTATAAATTTGAAAAAGCATTTCAACTGTTTCACTTACAAGATCTAAAAAACCTACTGGTGAACTAACAATGCTGTCTTTCCGTGAAAATGTCCTAAGACCTTTTATTAAATTCTCAACTCTAACAAGTGCTCGAAACATATCGTCATGAGTTTTTTTTAAATATTCTACAGTAACATCATTTCGTTCAATTTTTTTAATTAACCGGTCCAAATTTCCATGAATGATCGTTAATGGGTTATTGATCTCGTGGCCAATTCCCGCGACTAGTACCCCCAGAGAAACTAGTTTCGATTCATGCAAAGCTGCATTTTGTTGATTCTTCAATTCATCTGCTAGCAGATGATGCTGAATCAAATCCCCCATCACTTCATAATATAAAAGGAGCTCGCTGTAGTTAGTTAAGCTATAATCATTACTTGCATTAACTACACCCATTATGCCTATAAGTTTACCATGGCCCCAAATGGGGATGATCATTATTTTTTTTACGTTAAAGCTACTTGCCGGAGACTTGAAAATATTATCCACAACAATTTCGTTTCTATTTAAGGCCAATTGAATATGATCATTACAGATGTGTATTTCGTCACTTAAAAATTTATCGGTGAAAAATTCTGCCTTAAAATGTACATTACCTCCCACGTCAGTACGAACTTCACCAAAAAACCCAGATTCACTACTTGTTAGCCTGACAACGTCCAAAACTAAAAAATTGAAAAAATCGTTTTTACTTACTTGGTTTTTTATAAAATAATCTTTAAGTCGCTCAATATTTTTTTTAAGATTTTCATCTTTTTTTTGTGTCGTAATATCCGTATGGGTTCCAGCAAAACGCAATGGCTTCCCATTTAAATCCCACTGAACAATACTTCCACGATCTAAAATATAGACCCAATCACCATTTTTATGTTTGAGCCGATGTACGTTTTCATAATTTGCACTTTTTCCCGTTAAAAAG
>CAYWBR010000035.1:0-2602 GCA_964456675.1 uncultured Bacteriovorax sp.
AAATTCAATTTTATACGACAATCCCGAACACCCACCTCCGACGACTCCCAGGCGCAAGCCCCGTTCTTTTGTCAAAATTTCATTTTTTGCAATTTCTCGAATTTGAACAAGTGCTTTTTCTGTAATTTCCACAATGTTTTCCACAGCTTAACCTTTGTTGAGTTTTTTTATTGATTAAAAGTCAATCTATTATATCAAAATTCGTACAGGTAAGGAATTTCCTAGTTTTATCGGTAATTTAGAATGATATACTATTAAAATACGGAGTTATATGTCAGTTGTAATATTAATTAAATGTCCAGACACCTCAATTGTAGACGTGCCTATGCTTGGTAGCACTGTCGTAATTGGTCGCTCATCAAAGGCAGACATCAAAATCGATGATCCAATGATCTCCAGTCGTCACTGTTCTGTTGAATTAAGAAATGGAGCTTTGATTTTTAAAGATCTAGGGTCAACAAATGGTTCATATCTATATAACAGCCAAATTTCCTCAGTTCAAATCAAATGCGGTGATCAAGTACGTATCGGAAATACCCACATCTATATTGATGAAAGCAAACTGTCTGCAAAAGAAAAAATTATCTTTTCGCACGCTGGTGGAAAAACAGAAATCCTCTATGTAAAAATGAAAAAGGCAGAAGAAGCCGAAAAAGAGGAAGACGAGAAAGAAGCTTTACAGGGACCAATCTTTGCCGATCTCGACGACAATGATCAAGATGTTATTTCGAGATTAGAAGCAAAAGAAAGCAAGATAAAACAACAAGAGATACAAAATGATCAACCTGAAGAAGCCAGAGCAGAACAAATAAAAAAGCGTCCAAGCGTTGGTGCAAACCTAGCAAAAAAAATAATCGATAACAAAAAAACCGCAGTCTCCACTGTGGCATTAAGCACCAAAGAGCCAAACTTTGATCAAGAAGCTCCATCAGGTCAGACCAAATTTATTAAATTGGATAAGAACAAAAAGAAAGAGGATGGGCCAATTGCCAAACGTCATGTGTCCAAGAAAAAAAGCGAAACCAAAATGGAAACTCAGACATTAGGATTAATTGGAATGTTAAAAAAATGGCTCGGATTCTAATTACGTTTTTGCAAACCAGTTTACTTCACTAACACCTTCACAATGATTAACAAAACGAGAAAGAATAAAAAAGTAATCAGATAAACGATTTAAATATTGTATTGAATAATCTGGTGCCTCGCCAGGATTATGTTCGTTAAAATCAACCAACTGCCTCTCTATCCTTCTACAGATTGTTCTACACAAATGAAAACTACAAGCTGCTTTTAATCCGCCAGGCAATATAAAATTTTTAATAACTGGTAGAGTACCATCCATTCTGTCGATATGATCTTCCATGGTATCAATTAATGATTCGCTCAGCTGCGGTAATTTAAAATTTTTTCTCTGTTGTAATTCGCAGGCCAAATTTGAACCAAGATCAAACAAAGAGGATTGCACACTCTCTAGAAATATAATTTCTTGCTCATATAATTCACGGTTTATAGCCACAGAGGTCTTTGAGCGTAATTCTTTTAAATCATAAAGGGCCGATCCAATAAAAGAATTGAGCTCATCAACTTCACCGTAGAGATGAATTCTTGGATCACTTTTTTTTATTCTTGTCCCTCCAACAAGGCCAGTTGTCCCCGAGTCACCTGTTTTTGTGTAAACTGAAGCTTTTTTCATTACATATTCCTTCTATATTTTCCACCAACTTCATATAAAAGATTAGTTATTTGCCCTAAAGAGGCATAATTAACTGTACTCAGAAGTTCCTCAAAAATATTACCATTGCTAAGAGCTACTTCTTTTAGCTTCTGAAGTGCTAAACTTGATTTTTCAGAATTTCTTTCTTTGAATCTATTTAATCTATTGATTTGATCCATTTTTTCATCGTCTGTACATCGTGATATTTCAATTTCTTTTTCCATCTGTTCTTTAATGTTTGGAGCGATATAGGTATTTACACCAATGATTGGAAACGCACCTGTATCTTTCAACGTTTCGTAATAAAGCGATTCTTCTTGTATTTTAGAGCGCTGATACATGGATTCCATTGCACCCAAAACACCACCTTTATCTGAAATATTTTCAAACTCGCGAAGTACTTGCTCTTCTACAATGCTTGCTAATTCTTCGACGATATAGGCTCCTTGAACTGGATTATCTGTTTTGTTCATTCCAAATTCACGATTAATAATCATCTGAATGGCCATTGCCCGTCTTACTGATTCTTCAGTTGGAGTTGTAATCGCTTCATCGTAAGCATTTGTATGTAGTGAGTTACAATTATCTGAAAGAGCTAAAAATGCCTGCAGAGTTGTTCTGATATCATTGAAATCTATTTCTTGAGCATGAAGAGATCTTCCTGAAGTTTGCACGTGATATTTAAATTGTTGAGACTTCTCATTTGCTCCATATTTGTCTCGAAGAGTAACTGCCCAAATCTTTCTCGCTACTCGCCCCATCACGGTATACTCGGGATCTAGTCCATTTGAAAAAAAGTAAGACAGATTCCCTGAGAAATCATCAATTTTCATACCTCGCGATAGATAATACTCAACAAATGTAAATCCATTCGATAGAGTAAATGCC
>CAYWBR010000035.1:2612-26674 GCA_964456675.1 uncultured Bacteriovorax sp.
CCATTTGTGAGATTGGATTGGCACCTGCTTCAGCAATATGGTAACCAGAAATTGAAACTGAGTAATAATTTTTAATAGCATTTTTACAGAAATACTCTTGAATATCCCCCATCATTTTAAGCGCAAATTCCAACGAAAATATACATGTATTTTGTGCTTGATCTTCTTTTAAAATATCAGCTTGAACTGTTCCTCTTACTTGTCTCATTACGGCCACACGCTTTTCTTCATCCCAAAAATCTTCGGACGAAAGGGCTTGTTTCATGGCAGTATTCATAAAAAGAGCAAGAATGATCGGTGCAGGACCATTGATCGTCATCGACACAGAAGTAGCAGGATCGATCAAACTAAAACCTTTATACAAATCTTGCATGTCATCTAAAGTGGCAATCGAAACACCTGCTTCCCCTATTTTTCCAAAAATATCAGGGCGAACATCGGGATCTTCACCATATAGAGTTACAGAATCAAAAGCCGTTGATAAACGTTTCGCATTGTCGTCCTTAGACAAATAATGAAAGCGCTTATTTGTCCTTAACGGCCCGCCTTCTCCTGCAAACATTCTTTTTGGATCTTCATCTGCACGCTTAAATGGAAAAATCCCTGAAGCATAGGGAAAATACCCTGGTAGATTTGAATCTTTTACAAAGCGATACTTCTCTGACATCGAAGAGAATTTTGGATAAGCTACTTTTGAAATATCATTCTGAGATAATGATTTGTATTTTGTTTTAACTTTAATTTCTTTTCCACGAACAAAATAAGAATATGTACCTGATTCATACTGAGCAATAACATCATCGAATGTTTTAAGTTCACTAAAAGCCGATTCTGGAATTGATGATTTTACCTCAGCTAATTTTGACACAATTTCCACATTACCCTTAAGAATATGAGATGAAATGAGTAATGCTTCATAGTCACGAATTTTTTCAGCTGTTTCGTTTGCTGATTTATTATAATCTCGAACTGTTCCAGCAATATCTCGGAGATAAAGTGCTCTTTCTGGTGCGATAATTCTTCTTTTTATACTTGGCGCTTTATCACATTGAAGGCTATCTAAATTTTCTGATTTAACATTTAACATTTTAACTATATCAAAAAATAGAGCGTTTACTCCGACATCATTAAATTGGGACGCCATTGTTCCATAAATTGGCAACTCATGATCTTCGCGCGCACCAGGATGTCCTGCAAACTCATTATGGTTTCTTCGATACTGTTTTCTAATGTCTCTTAATGCATCTTCCGATCTTGGCTTTTCAAATTTATTAAGAACAATAAAGTCTGCCGCCTCTAGCATTTCAATCTTTTCTAATTGCGTAGCGGCACCATATTCAGGAGTCATAACATAGATGCATTTATCTGCTACTTTTGTAATTTCATCACTGGCTTGACCAATACCTGAAGTTTCCACCAAAATCAGATCAAACATTTGTGATTTTAAAAACGACACAACGTCTTTAATTTGTGGCGACAACTCTGTATTGGAATCTCTAGTGGCAAGTGACCTGATATAAAAGTTATCAAAACTTGCAGAACCCAATCGAATTCTATCCCCTAATAATGCACCAGAGGTTTTCTTCTTGGTTGGGTCTACTGATATAAGTGCTATTTTACAGTTGGGAGAATGACGATAAAAACGAAGAAGCAATTCATCAATTAGCGAAGATTTTCCGGCACCACCAGTACCAGTTATACCTAAAACCGGTACGTGCGAGGCCGTAAATGTCAAAGGCATTTCTGCATTATCCTCAATAGCGGTAATTACTTTTGAAATTTGTCGTTTGTCTAAATTATTTAAATCAAAACTTTTAAAATCAACTCCAACCAGTGTTGATTCAGAAGCTTTTTTAATCATGTCATCAATGATTCCCTTCAATCCAATTTCCATTCCATCCTGCGGGGAATATATTCTAGTAATTCCTCGCTTATGTAGTTCTTTCATTTCAGATGGAGTAATTACTCCTCCGCCCCCTCCAAAAATTTTTACATTTTTAGCACCGGCATTATCGAGTAGTTCTCGAATATATGTGAAGTACTCCATATGCCCGCCTTGATAACTTGAAAGAGATACGGCATTGGCATCTTCCTGTAGGACAGCATCCACAACTTCTTTGGCCGAGCGATTATGGCCTAGATGTATAACTTCAGCCCCTTCTGCTTGGAGCATCCTTCGCATTATATTAATAGACACGTCGTGTCCGTCAAAGAGACTAGCAGCTGTAACAAATCTTAATTTTTTCATAGAGTTAACTCGACTTTTAGACTGATTAATGTTCTTTAAATTACCGTAAAAATTAAATACATAACTTATAACCTAGAATTTCCCATAAATCTAATGGTAAGAAAGACTGAAAATGTGTATAATTCGTCTATAACTTATTTAAATAACTCGCTTTAGCTACTAGGATCTTTAGTATGGCCAAGATTGAAGAAACAATTGAAACAACACCGGAGACAGTCATTGTTGAAAATCCATTTCACACAGCTCGTCTTAAGCCTAAAAGAAAAGGTAAAAAACCACCAAAACTTTTAGCCGTTGTTCACCAATCCGGCTGTACTGGTTGTGAAGTTTGTATACAGGGATGTCCCGTTGACTCCATTGAATTGGTACCTGGCCCAAATCCTGAAAATCCTCAGTTTCAACAAATGGTAGAGATCGATCTCTCTCGTTGTATTGGCTGTCAAAACTGTTCTCAAGACTGCCCTTGGGAAACCATCATGATGTATGAACATGATGATGCATTTACTGCTTGGACAAATCAAACTCTTTCATCCGAACTTTATATAGAAGAGAATCGTGTGGAAGATGTAAAAAAGAAAATTATTGGCGAATAGTATTTTTATTTTTTTTCAAAATCAAAATACCGATCCCAAGAAGAATCATTACCAATGATACCCATTGTGAGGTTGAAAAATTTCCCCATTGCCCTCTGATTTCGTCTGCCCGAAAGAATTCTATGATAAAACGAAATATTCCATATCCTAAAAAATAAAAACTACATGCTAAATAATGTTTTCCTTGTTTCATGAGTTTATAAATAAAGAAAAAAATTATTAATAGAAAGATAGATTCAAATAACTGAACCGGTATTCTGTTAACACCATTAATTGTTACAGAAAAAAAGCTAAGTGATTCAACCCCAAAACAACAACCTGCCATGAGGCATCCAATTCTACCAACAGCATGTCCTAAAGTTAATCCAGGAAGCAATTCAATAAAAAATTTAAACTCTACTTTTTTCCTCAGTACCAGATAAAGAATCAAAGTATAGATTAAAGAAAAAATTAATCCACCGTAAAAAACAAATCCTCCACCTAACCAAAAATTAACGCTCTCGCCATACATTAATCGCTGAACAGGTGTTGTCGCCACTAGAAATAATACCTTCGCTCCAATCCATGCAGTTAGAAAATAGCCTAAAAAAATATATGGAAAATATTTTAAAATCTGCGGATGATTTTTAGTAATATAATTTTCTGAGACAATGAACCCCAACGCCCAGCCTATCCCCATTAAAAATGGGTACGAGTAAAGCGTTAGCCAATCGGTTTTAAGAATTATTGGAAGCATTGGATTGGATTTCTTTTTCTGCTTCTAATCTTTTTTTTTCAAAGAACAGCATATCAATAATTAACAAAATTGCGGCTATAGTTATGGCAGAATCCGCTATATTAAAAGCTGGAAAATGATTGCCTCGATAAAAGAAATCTAAAAAATCTACGACATAATTCATTGACCAACGGTCAATTAAATTACCAACCGCTCCAGACAAAATTAGTGAATATGCCGTACATTGCAACAAACTTTTATGTCTGGAAATCCACATTAAATATAATAACCAAAAACATGCAATCACTGGCAATATAAACAACACAGGGATGCGAACCCAATCGGCATGTGAGCCTAACATACCAAAAGCGGCCCCAGGATTTCTTACATAAGTAAAATGGAAAAAGCCCTCAATAATTGGGATCGATTCACCTAAATAAAATTTTTGCTGGACCAAGGCTTTTGTTACTTGGTCCGCAAAAATTATAATAGAAATCAATATACACATTTTATAGATTCGATTCATTTCAATAAGCCAGTTTAATTAACCGTTAACATAATCTTTAGCATTTATTTCATACTTCTCTATTTTTCTCAATAATGTTTTCTTCGGTATATTTGCTTTTAATGCAGTTTGATTAATTTTTCCACGATTTTGCTTCAATGCCCATACAATAAACTCTTTTTCAAAAAGATCTTTGGCCACTTGAAAATCCATTACCATTTCCTTAGAATTTAAAACTGAACCGAAAGAAAATCCATCTGGAGTTTTTGATCGATCATCCCCTCGCATTTCTAAAATTGATTCTTGAATTTCGTCAACATCAATCACCGATTCATTTTCATCTTCTTCTATTTCCGGAACCGGAGCAGACGAAGTTTTCTTTAACGCATCTGGAAGTGAAGAAGGCTGAATTTGATCTGCCGACTCGATGATGAAAGCGTGTTCAATGACATTTCGTAATTCTCGAATATTCCCTGGCCATGAATAATTTGTCATTAATTTTTTAGATTCTTCAGATACACCAGATATATTGAGTCCATGAACTTTGTTAAAATAATTAATATAATAATCAATTAGGTATGGAATATCTGATTTCCTTTCACGGAGTGGAGGTAAATAGACTGGAAGTACATTCAAGCGGTAAAATAAATCTTCGCGAAAAGATCCGTCTTTAATCATTTGTTCAAATGGCTTATGAGATGCTGAAATTACTCTAACATCTACTTTTATATCTCGGTTTGAGCCTACGGGCGTAAATGTTTTTTCTTGCAAAACCCTTAATAATTTAACTTGCATTGTGGGACTAATATCACCTATTTCATCTAAAAATAGTGTGCCCCCATCAGCATATTGAAATTTACCCAGCTTTCGTTCAGAAGCTCCAGTAAAGGCGCCTTTTTCATGGCCAAATAATTCTGACTCTATAAGGTTTTCAGGAATTGCTGCTAAATTTATTGTGACAAATCTACCATCTTTTCTCGGGCCATTGTAATGAATTGCCCTTGCAACAAGTTCTTTACCTGTACCCGACTCACCTCTAATTAAAACTGGTGTATTTACTTTTGCAAGCTTATCGATGACGTTAAATACTTTTTGCATTTCACGAGATTCACCAACAAATTGATCATCACCAGTTGAGCCAAGAGAAAGTCTTGGCGCGGAAAAAACAGACGTTTCAATCATTGAACGTGCTTTTAGTGCGCGCTTGATAAGTGCGACCAAATTATCAGAAGAAATCGGCTTTTCTAAATAATTATATGCACCTTCTTTTACGACTTTAACGGCGTCTGAGACATTTGAATACGCGGTCAGGATTATAACTATGACTGAAGGATCGACTTTTTTTATTTCTGTTAATGCTGAAATCCCATCCATTTCCGGCATATTAACATCCATAACAACTAAGTCATATTTATCTCGATAGCACGCTTGAAGTGCTTCTTTGCCGTTGTTTGCAACATCAACAATGAAATTATGGTAGAGCAAAGCTTGCTTAACAGAATCTTGTAATACAACATCGTCATCAACAACTAATACCTTATGCATAAATACTCCCTAATTTCGTACTCTTTTATCTATTCATATTTTACTATGAAAGGTTTTTGAATTTCACTAAGAATTTTGTCTCTAATTGTGGCACAGATTCGACATGAATACTGCCACCATGGAGCTCTACAAAGTATTTTACCAGATAAAGTCCAAGACCTGATCCTTTTATCGAGTGGCTCGCATCATTTTTTATCCGATAAAATTTCTCAAATATATGCCCAATTTCTTCAGGTGCAATTCCAACTCCGTTATCCTTAATTTCAACATATACCCAATCTGCATCATCCCAAGAAGTAACTTTGACAGTGCATCCTGGCCCTGCATATTTCAAAGCATTTTCAACTAAATTGGAAATTACTCTTTTAGTTAGATTTATATCTAATGAAATGGGATAAAGCGGGCTAAGGTCTTTTTCTAAATTTATATTTTTACTTTGTGCTTCATATTTTAAATCAAGAACAACCTCTTCAATTAAAAGATTAATATCCTTTGAAACCTTATTTAATCCGAAGTTACTTGATTCAATCTTCGTTAAGTCTAGTATTGAAGTAATAAATTTATTTAATTCTTTGGTAGCTTCTACAATTAACTGTGATCTATTCTTAACTTCAGGGTCTTGGTGATATTGTCGAATTAATGTATCCGCTAGGCCTTGAATTTTTGCCACCGGTGTTTTTAAGTCATGTGACATTAATGAGATAAAATTTTGTTTTAAATTTTCGACTTTTTTTAATAATTTTGTTTCTTCCTGTATAGCAAATCTACGTTGATATTCACCAATGGCCCTAAAAGGTATCCAAATGTAATAGACAACAAAAACTGTCACCAAAAGATGTGCGGTATAAAGCCAAAAACCAAGTAAGACAAATAGCAAATAAGACAAAAGTATTACCGATACTAACATCAGCGCAGTTATAATTAATCCATCTCTAGGAGTTAGTTTGGAAATAATAATTGATAATAAGATAGCAAAAAAGATAGATATGAATTGTGAAACAATTCGTGGCAGTGCTTTAACTGTTTTTTGCTGCAAAAAAGCATCTAAGACGTTTGCATGAATGGCAAGTTTACTGGCACTGTACTCTTCCTGATTAAAGGGTGATAACGATAAGAACTCTCTTTGTGTGTAATAACTTGGTCCAATTAAAACGATTTTGTTTTTAAAAAAATCAGCACTAAAATTTCCAACTAAAACTCGATGAAAAGGAATTGTTTTATACTTCAATTTTCCATCTTGCGGATTAGAAGAATAACGAAATAATGCAAAATTTGCATCTGCCTCATCATTGTAGTAGCTTCCTATATAATCTGAAATTTTTAAAGCTGGTAACCCTCTATCTTGACGAATCTGATTGGCTGACCAGAGATGGATCGACTCTTCACCTGATACATTCAAAATTGCTCTTCGTGGAACATCGTCTCTTGCAAAAATCATATTATCAACATTGAGTTGTCCGAGAGAAAAACCAATTTCCTGGATTTCAATTGGAGGAAATATTTCTCCTTTTTTCTCATCCATAAATGAACTTAAACGTACCTTTCCGCCCCTAGACCTGAATTCATTTATTGATTTTTTAAATTTTTCTAAGCTTTGCAAATCATCTGGAAGAGGAGTTCTAAATTGAGTAAAATACAAAACTTGATTTGCACCGGTATTCTTTATTTTGTCAAAATGCCGCAAGTGAGTTGTGTAAGTGTAAGGATAGGTATCTCCTAAGTATTCATCTGACTCGTGATCGATCGTTACTAACACTATTTCAGGAGTGGCATTAGTTCCTAGGTCTAATTTTATACGTAAATCATATAGGATTGCTTCAAACGTCGTTAGTGGATACTGAAAAATAACTAGAATAAAAAACAACGTAAATATTATAGGATAGTGGCTTGCGAAATCAAATTTATATTTTTTAAAGTTCATTAAATTTTGCTCTATGAATAAATGATATCTAAATCTTTCAAGCGCTCTTTTATTGTAGCCGAGTTAAAAATCAGATCTTTTAAAACAAAGGTATTTTTATTTTCTACTGTACTCATATGGGCCATAACAAAAGTTGCAAGTTCATCACCACTGCGCGCTTCGAGGTTTGATACTTTAAAGATAGCAGATGCAAAGTCATACTTTAAACCTGACAAGCGGACAACTTCTCTATCTGTCGCCATCAGCTTGGCGGAATTATCATAAAGAGAATTTTTCAAATAATAAGTCGGCAAAAGGAATATTTGGAAGAAATTTTGCTGCTGAATTTTTTTTGAAATCAGCGACATCAGTTTTAATGGAATTAATAAATTCATCATCAATAAATTAAAAAGAGTTCTACTTAGAGCTTCTCGTTTTTTTATTTGCAAAAGAGCTGAATAGATAAGAGAGTTGAGTTCATTCTTGGTTAAAAAATGATAGAGTGCTTTTCCAATTATTATTGTCGGTGTTCCTTTAAATGAATGACAACTGTACACGTTAAAAGAAAATGTATTTGACCAGTAAACTTTGACTTCTGGTATCTCATTTAAATAGGCCAAATTTCTTACCCTAAAAACCAAAATATCGTCATCGTTGATATAGCGTGCTTGGGCCACATACAAAATAATTTTTTCTCCATAGAAGATAAAGAGTAATAGTAAAAAAAATGCAAAAGCCAATCCATACCAAATGCCATAGAGTGGACTAATTACAAAACCAACCATCATCCATAGGCAAAAATACAAAATAAACAAAATTGCTATCGCAACTTTACGAGTCATGGCCTCACGTCCCTGTCATAATTACAAACTCTACGCTTAATTATAGACAAAAATTCTGCCTCAAGCTATAAGGCAAACATCGCAGGGACAAAAGCACAAAAACAGAACACCCGTTGTATGTATATGATATTTAACGGTTTTTCATGGTGCGTCTCTCGTATTGTTTGAATTTATGATATGAGTAGCTGACTTATTTGTTTTTCGGGGGAAATTATGAAATTTGAACGCCTGCTTTTTGGTACTGCTGGAGTGCCTCATTCAACTGCTAAAAAAAATAACCCAATTGAGGGAGTAAAGCAGGTACACGCTTTAGGCTTAGATTGTATGCAGCTAGAGTTCGCTCATGGTGTACGTATGAAAGAAGAAGTATCTTCTGGTTTACGCAAAATCTCTTACGAATTAGGAATTCCTCTAACTTCACATGGTCCTTACTACATTAACTTGAATGCACGTGAACAAGATAAAATTGATTCATCCGTTGAGCGCATCATTCAAACTGCAAAAATTTCTGATCTGTGCGGTGCTGAGTCTATGACTTTCCACGCTGCCTTTTATATGAAAGATTCTCCTTACGACGTTTTTGATCTTGTTCAAAAATCATTGAACGTAATTGAAGAAAGATTAAATCGTTTAGATATTCAAATTGAACTTCGCCCAGAACTAACTGGTAAGACTTCGCAATTTGGTTCGCTTGAAGAATTAATTGATTTAACAAAATTAGTTAATTCTTGTTCGCCATGTATGGATTTTTCTCACCTATACGCAAGAACTGGTGAGTATAATGATTACGAAGGATTTAAATATATCCTTAACAAACTTAAAGAAGAATTAGGCGAAAAATCAGTTAAGAATATGCACATCCATATTTCTGGAATTTCTTCAAACTCTAAAGGTGACTTAAAGCACTTAAACCTTGAAGATTCAGATTTTAATTGGCGTGATCTTGTAAAAGCACTTAAAGAAGAAGACGCTCGTGGATACGTCATCTGTAATTCACCAAACCTTGAAAAAGACGCAAAACTTTTAAAAGATTATTATCTCGCTCTGTAATTAAAATTCAAAATAGTTCAAACTCAAAAGGCCAGACGCAAGTCTGGCCTTTTTTATTTAAGCCTTTAATCTCATAGATTATCCGACAATTTTCCACCGGAAAATTATTTCACTTTTTTCCTAAAGTCCGACTTAAAACATTCCGTACAAGAAAGACATCTAACGAATTCGTTAAACTACTTAACGAACTTGATCACCTTAGAGGTCTGATATGTTCAATAGAGCCATTGTCTTTCTTTTTTTATCAAGTTTAATTTTATCTAATCCACTGATGGCCATGGGATCTAAGAGGCCTAAGCCACCAAGTACTCCTACAACACCTTCAAATCCACCTAAACCGGTTGAAAACCCTTCGGCCTTTATTAGCCCCTGGAATTCTGCTAACACTTCAATTGTCATTGATGCTTATGAAGGTAATTCCATCAACTGGAATGAAATGGCCACTGACAAAAAAGTAATCGGAGTTATTCACCGATCAAGTATTGGACTTACCATTGATAAACAATATAAGTCACGAATGAGAACAGCAAAAGATCGCGGTTATCTTTGGGGTGCATACCACTTAGGTCGTCCTGGAAATACTCTCGAACAAGCAAAACTTTTTTTAGATTTAGTTGGTGATGATCCTGAAACATTGATGATTTTAGATCTTGAAGATACGTCTTCAAATAAATTTATGACTATTGATGAAGCTGAAATTTTTATGAATTACGTTTATGAAAAAACCGGCAGAGTTCCTGTTGTCTATGCAAATCACGTAACCACTCAAGCCTTGAATAAAAAAGTTGCTAGTAATCCATTATTTCAACAATCAAAACTATGGTACGCACGATTTAAATCATCTGTAACTGACTTTCCTGTGGGCATCTGGAAAGATTATTTTTTATGGCAGTTTTCGAGCGAGATCAACTGCACAAAAACTGGAAGCTGCCTCTATAATGTTCCAGGAACTTCGTCTGATATGGATGTAAACGTTTACTACGGAAATAGCCGTGAGCTTGCTTCTGAATGGAATAATAATTAACGATAGAACATTAATCCCCTCAAATAATGAGGGGATTTTTTACACTGCAATCTTTTGTTCCATTTTTTTGATTACGTATTCTCTAAGCCAATCGTTACATTTTTTTAATTCGGCAGTTGGGACAAAAATCATGTCGCATTTATTGTTTTCATTAACAAATGCTAATTGGTATTGATAACCAATAAGCTCAGAAAAAACTTCATTTAATAATTCTTGATCTTCGCGATGCTCCCAATACATTTCATTCTGAATGTGTTGAAAAAAAGACCAATTTACAGGAAAATCATAATCTGTACCTTTTAAACTCATTCGGTACATTTTTATCTCTGATTCATATTTCAAACTAACAAACAGGATCTTATTTGCAGACAAAAATTGATGAAGATTTAAATACTCAACTTCATTCACCTTGCGCTCAAAATAATTTCGCAAACTGTGAACATTTGAAAATTCTTCTTTTTTGAACATCTCTGCGTTTTCTTCTAGATCACAGGTTTCATTTAGTAATACTTCAATAAAATTATCGTCTGTATAGTTTGACATCGCCACCTCTTGGATGACTTATCGGAATATATATATCAGTACTTAACTAGGCCCACGATCTTTCAGATATTACTTGATAAAATTGCTTCCATGAATAATTGCCTTGGTTGATATCGCTAATCACGATACCGTATCCTTGATCAAAGTAAGTGCATATTCGTCCAATAGATTTAAATTCGACGCTATCTATATTCGAAGTGAGTTCAATTGATTCCAAATTACCCAGCTGAACAGGTTTTTCAAAACGCACGAATAAACTATTTTCATCCAAATTTGTTAATTTACCCAAATAAGTGCCATTTTTGCTTTCAACATTAACGGTTAAATGAAATCGTTTTGTCTTATCTAGATCGTATTTGCTAAAATTTGGAGTATATGCGGCCATTTCTGATTCCACACTCCATTGATAATAGTAATAAATGGCAAATATCACATAGATAAATGCTGCTAACAACACTAGCTTATTTGTACTTCTTCCCAATTGAATTAGCGAAAGCCCTGTGCAAATTGATAGATAAATTGTTAACATTTTTAACGATACGCTATGAGATTTATATATTGAACGCATAAGAAATGGTGCCATGACAAACAGATAGAAATGGCCACTAAAAAAAGCCTTCACTGACTCAATTTGCATGGCCCCCACTCCATTGCCTAAACACCATGCGGAATATACAAATAACAAAGTGAATAAAATAAAAAAAAGTAAATACTTAGATTGAATACTTAACCTTAAAACTTTCATGCCTTACCCATTTTGCCTACTTTTTTGTTTTCTAAAAGATTATATCATTATTTTACAATGATCCCTTATTTGGAAATAAATTCTCTATGTATTTCATGTGACAACTGCCGATTGATTTGTCCAGAGAATGCTATTTTAAAAAATCAGCAACAATATTCTATTGAAACATGGTCCTGTACTCTATGCGAGGCATGTATTGAAGTATGTCCCGTTGATTGCATTAAAATGATTAAAGAAGAATCTAGAAAAAAAATTTTTTAAATATCCTGAGATATTAGATTATATCTAATTTTACCTTTCTCGCATCTCCCCTCGTGCTCTAAATCAAATCCTTCGTTTACAAAAAAATTCTCATAGTAAGGCAAATTGACTTTATTCTTCAGAATGGAATTATGCTTTATAAGAAAATCTATAAATGAACATTTTGTGCTTTCACTAAAAAGCAACAATGTTTTTTTTATATTGAACACATAGAGATCTTTTGTACCAAAATCCCAATATTCTGCATGCTCCGGAGTAATCATAAAAACATCTTGATTTTTAAATGCCGCTACACTTTCAAAAAACTTACTAATACCAGGGTGCTTATTTAATTTGGCCAAATCAATAATCGCCAATCCTGAATAGGTTAAATAGGATTGTTTATTCACATTTTTTTCTATCGCAACAAGTCTTCCATTATCGTCTACAACTGTCTCATTATAAACATCACCACCATTGGCCCTAAGTGAAAAAAGAACTGCCGAAGCATTTGTATTCAAACTTTTTTCAATTGCCAGATCTAAATAATCTTTAGGAAAAAAATAAAATTGATCGGAGTTAATTACTAGAACTCTCCCCTTATAATCTATTTCATTTTGACTTGCTAAATTGTGAATACAACCACCGGAGTCTAAGAGTGGGTCTTCATGCAGTATTTTAATTATCGCATTTTCAACTCGAGAAATACGACAAACCTCTTCCTTAATCTTTTCTGATAAAAAATGCGTGTTGATGTAGATTCTTTTAATTCCTAAATCTATGCACCAAAGAATCTGTAGCTCTAGTAGTGTTTTTTCAAAAATCGGCCACAATGGCTTAGGGAGTATCTTTCCAATCTCCCCCATTCTGGTTCCTTTACCTGCCGCTAGTATATACGCAAAATCAATTTGCATAATATATTCCAGAAAGAATTCTCTTTGCTTCTGACATCTCCGGATATTTTGACATTATTTTGCGAAGTTTTTCAAATGCAAATCCGATATGTTTTAAATAGCGTATATCTTTTCTATCAGCATAGATGTAGGAAAAACTACCAATGGCCTTATACACCCTTTGAATGCTCATTAAGTCGTAGAGTCTTAAAAATTCTGCATAGCTTTTAGTATCAAAATTTCGATAAAAAGTTTCATAATAATATTTTTTTAAATCTTCTCTATTTTCAAAACTCAAATCGTAATAGCAATCTTCAAGTAGAGATACCAGATCATAAAGTGGCGTACCCATTCTTGCGTCTTGAAAATCAATTACCACTTGTTCATTGGATTTAAACATTAAATTTCTTGAATGGTAATCTCTGTGCACTAAAACTCTTTTTTGACTAGAAAGCTCTTCGCAAACATCGAGTAATAATGCATAAAGTTTTAAAACGCTTGGATCATCAACATTTACTGAAAATAATTTTGACAAAAAATATTTTTTTGTAAACTCCATTTCCTGGAATAATTTTGTCGTATCAAACGCCAACATTGTGAAATGTTCATCTTTATATTTTTCTACATTTATTTGATGAAATCTTATAATTAGATCAATTGCATCTTTATAAAAACCGTGCTCTTCTGCGTTGTTTTTGATCTTTGCAATTTCTTTAATAAAGGTTTGATCTCCCAAATCTTCTTCCAGCAAATAGCCAACGCTCAGTTCTTTATCAAAAATCTTAGGCACTCTCACGCCCTCTCTTTGTAAGACTCTCTGCAATTTTACAAATGAAGGCTCGTTGTTTAAATCTTTCGAGGGTTCATCTAGGCACACCACATAGGTATTATCTTCTGCGACAATTCTATAATACCTTCTCGTCGAGGCGTCTCCAGTTAATTTATCCACTCTTTTTATTTTTGTATCTTGAATAGCACTTTTTAAAACTGATTTTTTAAATAATTCTTCAACCAAAATTTTCTCAGACATATCTTGTTTCATCTAATCTTCCCTAATTTCTGAAAGTAATTTATAAAATTGCTTTGATGAATTTTTCTCATCGCTAAACGCTAGCTCCATATTTACCTTTCTGCTTCGTACGAGATAATTTTTGAATGCAAACTCCTCTCTAGATACCGCCCCCTTTTCCCCGCTATAAAGCGCAAAGTCTAAAGGATTTTTGTTCTGCAACTGTATCCATGCTAACAGCGCCGAAGCATCAAACCCAGTTCTTCTTAAAACAACAAAACTCCATTCATTTAATGAATTTTTAATTTCGGGACTAAGTTTTTGCAAATGAAACATTTTTTCTGTAGAGATATTTCCAGTCATTACAACTAAGTTTTTTTCATATAGATTTCGCTGACTTCTTATGATCTCTCGTACAAGTGCAGCTACAAACATCTGCTCATTTTTCAAAAATCTCTTTACAAGACCCGATGAAACAAAAAACTGCGATCCTGGCAATGAAAAGATAAACGGTGTAGCATTTTGTATTAAATAAAAACTAGGAGATTCTCGTTTTGGAAGAAATATTTCATTGTTTTTAATAACTCTTTCATATATTTCGATTAAGTATTTTTGGGCAGAATCACTTATTTTAATATTTTTGTCTGCATTGAAGTTTAAATACGCTGGCCCCAAACTCTGTAAGTGGTCAACGTAGTCCTTATCAGTCAAACTCCCCACTTGACCATAATCCACCAAGGGAGTACGCAGCCCCGTACAACCTGCGAGTTTGAATGATATAAGCAAAAGTACGATCAGGTTTTTCATTATAATCCATAAAAAAAGGGCAAGATATCTGCCCTTTTATAATATTTTTATGTCTAGTTTAATCTAATTATTTTTCTGAAGCAACGGACCTCTTGTCGGGTACATAGTAAATTGTAAAACCAGCAAAAATTAAATTTGGATCTCTCAATAATGGCTTATTGTTTTGAAATATCTCTTTCCATCGCTTACTTGTTCCATATTTGTCATACGAAATTGAACCAAGATATTCGCCTCGTTTTACTAAATGCGGTTCGCCATTTGGTCGCCATGCAAATGAGTCGCTTAATTTTGGACGATACCTAAGAATCGTACCTTTTTTTAAATCCAGTGAACTTAAGTTGTTCCATTTTTTTAAGTCTTTCCAAGTTCTGTAATCACCAAAAAGTTTAAATCCTATCATCATCAAAGTGTCACCTGATTGAACTTGGTACTCTTGAAATTCTGCACTTTCATTTGTATCTATGGCAAGCGGTGCAATGGGTGTCTCTATTTCGTATTCTTTTACTCTTGCATCGCTAGTAGCAACTTGAAATTCTTCAAACTTTGGTTCACTGGGAGCAGTTCCAACTTCTTCCACAAATTCATCTTGAAGACCATTAGTTTTCGCCGTACTGGTATCTTCTATACTTTGTGTATCTCCAGATTCCGTTTGTGGACTTTCATCAATATTATCCACTGCAAATTCAAATTCATTAGAGTCACTTACCATTGCCTGTGAATCATTCCCACTTTCTTTAGGCTTCATCGAACAAGATCCAAAATTTAAAGCAAAAATAAAAATGATAAAATACTTCATAAATACCCCACAGAATTACTACTGTCTGACATATCGGCTAATTTTATTAATTCTAAAGAATTGCGTATCTAAAACCCGACCCAAAGACTCAACTTCTAATGAATTACTAGACACATTAGGTAAATGGTTTAGAATTTTAACAATGAAGTTCAGCATGTTTAAAACCAAATTAGTTATTTCTTTTTTTTATTTAATCGCGATTTTCGCTGGTATAAATTCTGCAATCGCTCAAAACGTTTTAGATGATATTCAAATATCTGAAAGAGGTGATTCAAGCGACACCTCTAATCTAGCCCCCGATTTGGCAAAAGAAACGATTTTAAAAATATCTTCTAGTAAAAAAATTTTTTTAATAAGTAACGAGGCGCAATCTTTTGGAAAAGGCGACTTTATTTCTCTATTACTAAATACCAAATTAGCAGTTAGGGCCCTTGTGGCAAAAACGACTGATGACAAAATAGCCGGTATAAAAATTACCAAAATCTACTCTTTACAACTTTGGAATCAATTAAAAAATGGCTTAGAAGTTCAAGTGCTTAAGGGCGACGATTCATATTTCACCATTAAAGAGAAAAAAAACGAAGAGGGAATTGAAGATAAAGCAGAAACAAAGATTGAAGAGGAAGATGATCTTTTTAATTCGACAACTCTTGGCGGTGATGATGATTCATTGATGGAAGAAAATAAAAATCGTTTAATTCGACCAGACAATCTTCTTGCTGTGAATGTTGGAATGATCGAAGGAAAGGACAACGATGGTTCTTCACGCCGCTATACTCAAATCAATGGGGCGTGGGCATACCAATTAGTAGATAATATTTGGGGCGAACTTCAACTCGGAACTAATGTTATTAATGATTTTCCATCTTCTGAAATTGACACTAGATTAATTAATATTACCGTTCGTGGAAAATACACTTTTAGTGGTCCATTCTACACTTATTTTCAACCTTATTTTGGCTATCAAATTATTCGAGCTGATTCTCCTGGCGCAGGAAATGATGATGGAAGAGGTTTTACTGACGAACAACTTCAGGCCGAAATAGATCTTGTCGAAGATACTGCCAAAAGCCGCATGATTTTTGGTATTACAGCTTTAAAACGAATAGTTCCTGGTTGGTTTGTAAGGGCCGATATCGGACTTGATATTTTGTCAGGAGGACTAACGCTTGAGTTCTAAAATATCATTAGCTATAACATTATTTTTTATTTCTTTTTATATTTCTTCCTGTGGCGTGAAAGAAGCTCCTATGCGACCAAGTGACCAATTAGTTCCTAGTTATATAGAAGAACTAACTGGTGAAAATGCCACCCCGAACCCAGAAAATGTAACGATCACCGAATAAACAAGATGCCAATAGTTATAGCAACCGGAAGTAATCTCGGCGATAGAAAATCAAATTTAGAACATGCTCTGCTTAAATTGCAAGAGCATTTTAATTTAATCGAGCAAAGTAGAATTTACGAATCTTCTGCTGTTGATTATTTTGATCAACCAGATTTTTACAATCAAGTACTAGTGTTTGAAACGCCTGCCTTATCTCCTCACGAAACACTCAAAATACTTTTGAGCATCGAACAAGAACAAGGTCGCACGAGAGAAATTGCCCGAGGACCTAGAATAATAGACATTGATTTACTTTTTTACAATTTAGACAAAATCAATACAGAAATTTTAGATCTTCCACACCCACGACTCTTTGATCGAAGTTTTGTAGTGCTCCCTTTAAAAGAGCTTGCTTATTTTAAAACCCTAGAGAAAAACTTTTATTTTAAAAATCAATTTGAAAATTGTGCAATTCCAATTAGGGAATAATCGCCGTTCTTGAATTGTTTACTTACTAATCTATAATACTTTTATAAAATAATTCACAAAAGGATCTCTATGAATTTTGAGTTATCAACGGAGCAATTAGAAATTCGCGAACTAGCAATGAAATTTGCAAAAAATGAAATGATGCCAAAAGCTCAAGAGTATGATGAGAAGGCCGAAATGCCGATGGAGATTTTGAAAAAAGCGTGGGAATTAGGCCTTGTAAATACCTGCATACCTTCAGAATACGGCGGTAATGGATTTACGGCACTAGACTCAATGATTATTACCGAATCTCTTGCCTATGGATGTATGGGGATGAACACGGCAATAATGGCAAACGATCTTGCACTACTTCCAATTGTGATTGGAGGATCTCACGAGCAAAAATTAAAATTTTTAAAACCGTTTACTGAATCATATAAAATCGCTGCATTTTGTTTAACCGAACCCGGTAATGGTTCCGACGCTGGCGGTTTAAAAACATCGATCAAAGATGATGGAGATCATGTGATCGTCAATGGTAATAAAATGTGGATCACTAATGCTGGTTATGCAGATCTATTTGTTGTCTACGCAACTATGGATACTAGCTTAAAACATAAAGGGATAACGGCAATTGTTATCGAAAAAGGAACACCTGGAATTATCATCGAGAAAAAAGAAGATAAAATGGGGCATCGCTGCTCAGATACACGTGCCGTAACTTTTAACAATGTTCGCGTCCCAAAAACGAATGTTTTGGGCGGCATGGGGCAAGGTTGGAAAATCGCGATGAAGACGCTTGATCATTCAAGGCCAATGGTAGCTGCAAGTGCGGTTGGTGGTGCACTGTGTGCATACGAGCATGCTGTAAAATATGCGAAAGAAAGAATTCAATTTGGCGTCCCGCTTGCAAATCATCAAGCAATTCAATTTATGATTTCGGAAATGGCGATGAAGATAGAAGCTTCTCGCTTATTAGTTCATAAAGCAGCATGGTTGGTTGATAACAATTTACCCAATACGCAACTGGCGTCTTATGCTAAGGCTTTTGCTGGTGATTCTTGTATGCAAATAACTACGGATGCGGTACAAATTTATGGTGGATATGGTTACTCGAAAGAGTATCCCGTAGAGAAATTAATGAGAGACGCAAAGCTTATTCAAATCTATGAAGGAACTTCACAAATTCAGCGATTGGTAATGGCCAAAGAAATATTTTCAAGAAACTAAAAGGAGCACGATATGAACATTTTTGTTTGTGTAAAACAAGTACCGGATACCGAAACCAAAGTGATCCCTAATGCTGACGGATCGTACATCGAAACTTCTTCAATTAAATGGATTATGAATCCATATGACGAGTATGCTGTAGAACAAGCTCTACTTATCCAAGCGGCCAATGCTGGATCAACGGTTACAGTTGTTCGCGTTGGAGCGACAAAAGACACAGAAGCACTAAGAACAGCAATGGCGATGGGTGCAGACGATTCTATTTTGGTAGAGACAAATGACAATTTAGATTCTTACATGATTGCTAAAGCCCTTAAGGGTGCAATCGAAAAATCAGGAAAAACTCCTGATCTAATTTTAACTGGTAAACAAGCTATTGATGACGACTGCCTTCAGGTTCCACAAATTCTAGCAACAATGCTTAACCTTCCATCGGTTTCAGTTGTAGTTGGTTATGAAGGAACTGCTACCGACATTACAGTTAAACGAGAAATCGAAGGTGGTGCTCTTGAAGTTTACGGCGTTAAACTTCCTGCCGTTATTGCTTGCAACAAAGGTATCAATACTCCAAGATACGCATCTCTTCCTGGTATTATGAAAGCGAAGAAAAAACCACTTGTGCAACTAAGTCTTGCTGATGTTGGCGTGAGTGCAGCCGACCAACGCTTAAAATATTCTTCTTTCCAACTCCCACCAGAAAAACCACCAGGTAAAAAATTTGATGCTACCGATGCTGCTAAACAAGCTGCAATTGTAAAAGAAGTTGTTGGCTTACTTCGCAATGAAGCCAAAATTGTTTAAGAACTATTAATTATATTTGACTGAGGTTTTATATGGCAAAAATATTGGTATTTACAGAGCTTAATGGTAACCACGTAAAGGGTGTGACTCTTGAAATTTTAGGAAAACTTACTGGACACATAGTTGAAGTAGCCGCAATTGGTACAATTCCAACAGAAGCAACAGCAGAACTTGCTAAATTTGGTGCATCAAAAATTCACGCGCTTAAAGGTGGAAATTTAGATAAATATTCTCCAGAAGGATATTCAAGTGCACTTGAATCTTTTATTAAAACTGGTGGCTTCGATTATGTCTTTGCAGGAGCGACTTCAATTGGAAAAGATCTACTTCCAAGACTTGCTACTAAATTTGATGCTGGATTAGCAAGTGATGTGACCAATTTCACTTTCGTTGGTGATACTTTTAATGGAACAAGACCACTTTTTTCTGGCAAGTGTTTTGCAAAAGTAGAAATTACTGGCCCAAAACCTCACTTTGTAACAATTCGTCCAAACGCACTTGGAATGAATACAGCTCCTACTGCGGCAGCTGGTACAATTGCTGAAGCTAGCGTTGATGCTGGTACAATTAGAGCAATAATTAAAGAAATCGTAAAAGGAACTTCAGAAAAACTAGACTTAACAGAAGCCAACATTATTGTTTCTGGTGGTCGCGCAATGAAGGATTCAGCTAACTTTAAAATTCTTGATGAATTAGCAGAAACCCTTGGTGCAACGGTTGGAGCATCTCGTGCGGCAGTAGACTCTGGTTTTGCTCCACACGCAATGCAGGTTGGTCAAACAGGTAAAACAGTTTCTCCTTCTCTTTATATTGCTTGTGGTATTTCAGGAGCTATTCAGCACTTAGCTGGTATGCGTTCATCTAAAGTTATTGTTGCAATCAACACTGATCCGGATGCACCGATCTTCACAAGAGCAGATTACGGTATAGTCGGAGACCTATTTACGATCGTTCCAATTTTGAACCAAGAATTTAAAGCTCTACTCGGAAAGTAATTCTAGTACTAGATTTAAATAAGCGAAAAAGCCGAAAGTGTTTTTTTAACTTTCGGCTTTTTTATTTTACAGAACATGGGGGGAATGTTCCGTTTATAGAATTAAAAATTAAATCCATTTGTTTCTGCAATTTGTTTTACTTCTTCTGCTGTATATACTTCGTTTTGATCGTTCTCTAAGTTTCTATTGTTACCAGCTTCTAATACTTCTTCCTTCATTCCTTGATCAACGATTTTAGACTCTTCAATTTCTTCAAACGATTGTTCATTTTTCGCTTGTTCCTCTTGCTCTTTTCTAGCTTCAATTTTTTCTTCAGTCATAAAATTTAACTGTGCACCTGCAAATGGTCCATTAACAAATGACATTCTAAAACCATCATTTCCGTTGTTAAAGAAGATACCAGATACATCTTCACCATCAACGTCTACGGTAAAAGCACCAGCATCGCCAATTTCTGCAAAGTTAATTGAGATATTTTTCTCTTCACCTGAAATTGTTTGAACAGATACAGTTAAGTTATGTAATTCTTTTGCTTTATAAGTTACAGTTCCTTGGATTTCGCTACCTTTTAACACCTGTCCAGGATTTTCTGCTAATACAACTCTTTCCAACATAAGTTCAACTTCAGAATCATCATTAACAATTTCTTCTTTCATATCAATTTTACGTGCTTCTAATATCTCATATCCATTTGGAAGTTTTTTAAATAGTGCGATTTTTTTACCTTCTAAAATCGACACCTGAAAAATTTGATCCTTATCTGCACCAACCATTACTGTTGATACATTGATCAATTTGAATTTTGTATTAATAGCTTCGTCGCCTTTAGCCGCATCAAAAACTACTTTTGAGTCTTTTACGTGTCTAACGATTTGCCATTCACCATCAATCTTTCTTTTATTGATTTCATTAAGCTCTAAGTATAAAGACTTTGCCCCTTGAGTCTGCACTACCGACGCAAGATTTCTTTCGATATCCTCTGATACAAATGCAACATCTTCATCACCTTCATCGATTGATTTCGTATGTAGGTCATTTACAGTTCCAAAAGCAATGATAGCACTTGTTCCGAAAGCTGCGATCACGATGTTTTTTAGTGTAAATAGTTGCATAACCAAACTCACTGTTAAGTTGTTTGATATTTATACTGCAACCCTCATGCCAGTTAATTTTTAAGTCTATTTAATGCTATCAATATGATTTTATGTGCTATGAATGGTAATAATTTTAGAGGTGTCTAATTATTAAACAGACGGCACTGAATAAAATTTAAACACGAGTCTTGGAACCATGAAGAATCGACATGAGTTTAGCCACATATCCATCTAGCTCAACCAACTGGTTTTTTAAATCATCTGCTGTTCTAGAGCAGTCCTGAGCTAGCTGAGTATTTTTGTGTGTTAGTTCGTCGAGTTGGGCAAATGACTAAGGATTGTAATTTCTTATTTTCGATAACAAGTTTATTTAATAGACCAAGCCCAAAGGTCGCGGTTTTTCCACTTCCAGTTTTGGCCTTCGCAATCAGATCATGACCCTCTAAAATAAAGGGCAATGCTTCTGACTGAATCGGAGTCATTGCGGTAAATCCCAAAGACTCGAGATTATGTTGAAGTTTTGGATTAAGCGGTAGTGTTTTAAATGAATTTTCCATAGGTGCTTCGTATCATGAATAAGGGTTAATGCCTATTTATCATTTTTAGTCTCGTTAAATCCTGTAAATACCATGGCCTAACAAGACTAATATATGCTAAATCAAGCTTCTTTTATTTATTACAACCAAGGGAATGTGCTTGAGCAACAGAGATCTTTATAAAGACGAATTTGGAAATTTTCATGAAGTTGAAGAAATGGATGAGTCTCTAGAAGAATCCATCGATGGAATTGAAGATGATGAACAAGATCTTTTAGAAGAATTTGCCGAAGACGATCAATTATTTGATTCGTTTGAAGAATCTGAAAGCGAAGATGAAGACGAAGAATATGCCAATGACTTTAATGCAAAATACGACTCTGCCTACGAATCAGATTTTGACGACAACAACGAAGATTAATCAATATGATCGGTAAACACGCACACAACAATCGCGAAAGTAAAGTGGGATTAGTTCTACGTTTTGTGCGTGAGTTTCGAAAATTATCGCTTAAAGACGTGGCGGAAAAAACGAATTTTAAAGCCCAAGATATAGATCATTTTGAAAATGGTAGACGTTTTTACACCCCAGAAGATATTGAGATGTTTCTATCGCTTTATCATTTTAATCGTGAGCACTATCAGATATTACTAGAAATGAAGGTCTTAAACCGCTCGCTCTTTAATCTCTATATGATTCAACATAAATGTTAAATTACTAGATGACTTACTTAATTGACCGGCGGCACACCAAAACAACACTTCCCTAATTCACCTTTTCTAAAATCCTGCAAAACAAGTTTATACACTCGCTCTAAATCGAGTGCTCCTTTTTGTTTTAGGCATCCTCTTAGAACGGCGATCTTTTCCATAATCTCATCGGCCGAAACAGTTTTTAGATCTAGAGATTCTAATTTGTAGCGCTCGATAAATTTTTTGGCATTTTCTGGACTTAAATTTTTATAATACTCAACGATGAATCTTGCAGGTAATAAATCCCCTACCACATCTTCAGGAATAGCATTAAGGGCACATAACCATAGTCCATGCTCTTCCTTGGCAAATGACGGCGGCATAACTCCTGGAGTATCTAGAAGCTCTAAATCCTTATCAATCACAATGAGCTGCTGCACTTGGGTTTGTCCTAGTTTATCGGCCACCTTTACGGCTGCTCTTCCGGCCAGCTGATTAATAATCGTCGACTTCCCCGTATTTGGAAGACCGATCACCATTAAGCGCATTTTCTGTTTAGGTTTTTCAATTTCAGGATTATTTTTCTTTCGTTTTTCCATAACAATGGACTTTGCCATGGCGAGCACTTTTTTCATTTGGGCGCGATCAAAACAATCCACAAAAATAAACGGTACTCCCTCTTTTTTAAACCAGACTTCCCACTGAGCGATCATTTTTGGATCGGCCAGATTCACCTTATTTAAAATGATCAAGCGGCTTTTTTGGCGAAGAGTTTCATCTAAAGTTTTATTTCCAGAAGCTAATGGAGCCCTTGCGTCTCTAATCTCAAAAACGATATCAACATTTTTTAGTTTTTCTTTGATTTCACGAATGGCTTTGGCCATATGGCCTGGAAACCAGTTAAACCCGTCGCGAATAGGCGCATCGGGGGTAAGTTCAATACCTTCAATTTCAAGGGGCTTTTTTTTTCATAGGCTCATTTACCATGAGATGTTGAGGGAGGCTAGGTTTAGTTTACTAAATTCAAGAATTTACCTCGACCAATTTTTTAGGAATAAGATGATAAATAACTAAAATCCCAAAACTACTGATCATAATCAAATTGCTTATTAAAACACTAGAGATACAAGAGTTTATTTAATAAAATCCAATCAAAAAAAACACAACTGCTAATAATGATACGAATATCATAGATCTGTTTTTGATCAGAGGTGCAATCCCCCTCAAAAACGCCTCATCGTATGTCTAAATTTTAGTCATTCCCCTTTATTCTATATAGATTTTTCAATTCCCCCCCCCTCAAGCAGCTCTTCTTTTAAACTAAATAAAAATTAACAGAGAGCCCTAATATGAAAGTGAGTCTAATCATCGCCGCTTCTTGCCTAACACTCATCGCTTCAGGATGTTCAAAAAACAACTCTTCAAGCTCAAGTTTGGATGGCGAGCAAAATCAAAGCGAG
>CAYWBR010000036.1:0-26567 GCA_964456675.1 uncultured Bacteriovorax sp.
TGCCGAATTTCCCCAAAGTGTACCGGCCCAATTTCCTCGAAAGTGTACCACTTGTTAAGTTAGTCGCCGGTTAATAATTTTCGCAATTTCCACTGGTACACTATGCTTTGTCAACTCCCTTCTTTTTTCGGTACGATTCCCCTGTAATTTCTATCTTCATTCCATGAACTATTCGATCAACTATTGCCTCAAGAGCTACCGGATCGTCGATAACTTCTTTCCAGTTTTTTAGCGGAAGCTGACTCGTAATAATTGTCGCGCCATTTTGATAGCGCTCTTCTAGAATATCGTAAAGATCTTGGACGACGTCATTAGTTAGCGGCCTAATGCCAAGGTCATCCAAAATTAAAAGATCACACTTAATAAGCTGATCTCTAAATTTTAAAAATTCATTTGTAAGTCGTGCTGACTTCGCCTTTTCTATAAAGACATTCATCCCTATAAAAATAGTATTATATCCACTTTCGCAAGCATGATGTCCAAGTGCTGTTGCTAAAAAAGTTTTTCCGACTCCTGTCGGCCCAATAAGAACTAATGTTTGCTTTTTCCCAATGAAGTTTAATTCTTTTAATGATTGTATTTGTTTTTTATCCAATGACCTTTTGGCTGTATAGTCATAGTGATCCAAAGTAACGTTTGATCTAAACTTTGCCCTCTTTATTCTTTGCTCCGTTTGTTTTATTTTTCTAAAAAATAATTCATCTGTCGTCATCGCCGATAAAAAATCGGCATGAGACCAACCTCCGACAGTCGCCTCATCCAAGCGAATTGACAGACTTTTTAGCATCCCCATTAATCTCAACTTACTTAATCCATTTTTTGTTTCATTAATCATTTTTCCCCCTTATTGGTAGAGTTCATCTCCACGTAAAAATTCATTAGAGTTTCGTTTTACTTCTTTTATTTTTTCAACGTTTATTGGTAGCTCTGCAATCTTTTTGATGTAATGTATTTGAAGTTTATTCATCTCTAGTGCCAGCCCCATTGCGTATTCCAGATTATCCGTGGGATATTTTTTAGTTAAGGCCATTATTCCCTGTGCCCTTCGCAAATGCCTAAGTGGATAAGGTCCTGATAATAATTTATCTATAACCAAGGCCGTATTTTCACCGTACTTTATGGCCCTCTCCTTTAAACTTGATGGTGTGTCTTCCAAGTACGCGATATATTCTGGAGGATAGTGGTCTTTATTAGTAATAAACTTGCCTCTGATTTTCATTCTTCCATGAACCGCTAGACGCTCTTGCTTGCAATAAATTTCAATTGTATTTTCAGTGGCCCAGACATCAAGTTCTTGTCCCCTATATTGGTAAGGTGCTGAGTAAAAATTATCTTCAAACTCTAAGTGACAGTCACTATGCTGACGGGCCTTCTTATGAGTCATGACGATGTAGTCAACTTCTGGAAGAGCTTTTAAATAACTTTTCTCGTTGGAAAACATTTCATCTCTAGTCTTTTTGAAAATTCGATGTTTTTTCTGGTGGAATAATTTTAAATATTCCATAAGAACTTTATTCAACTCAACTAAACTTGTGAACGTCATTTTTCTCACGCGATGATAAAACCACCTCTGGAAAATTTGAATTGATCTCTCGACGATTGCTTTATCTTGCGGCCGACGAACTCTTGCGGGCGTTACCGCGATCGAATAGTGTTCCGCGAGTCTTGCATAAGCAGGATTAATATCTGGATCATAAAGATGACTTTTACTAACTGCTGACTTTAAATTGTCAGGTGTAACCATTGCCGGTGTCCCTCCGAAAAATTTAAACATTTTCACGTGGGAATTTAAAAAATCTTCCGACTTTTGAGACATCGTAAATTCGGCATATACATATCGCGAATTACAGAGACATCCCATAAAAAGTTGGGTTTTGATTATTTCTCCTGTAGCCGGATCTATAAGTTCAATTCCATCGCAATAATCAATTTCCACAGATGATCCAGGTTCAAACTGGCGAATCATTGTTACTTTTCGTTCGGGAAATCTCTTGGTGTAATGTTTCCAGAACTGAGGATAATCGATAGTTATTTTTTTACTTTCAAAATTTTCTTCCCATAAAACTTTTAATGGAACTCCGTCTTCCACTTCGGAGTTAATGGCTTGCCAGTCGAACGTATCGAACCAAAAAATAGGTTTTTCTTTTAATGAAATTGAATTGGCCTTGAGGGCAAGATATTTGCGAACTGTGGTCCTTGAAACCTGTGCTCCACGGGCAATCTGTCGCTCCGATAAGGCCATCTGGGCCAGTCTCTCGATCTCGTTTTGTTTGTTCATCGTCAACGCCTTCCTGGCCATAAGAACTCCTTAAATGATGTTTAAGGAATTTTCTCATAGGCCAATGGCCGACTAACTTAACTTGGTACTATTCAAGAAAGTGGTACACTTTGGAGGAAATCACCCTGGTACACTTTCGAGGAAATTGGGGTGGTACACTTTGGGGAAATTCGGCAATTAAACCAATTTTCAAAATGAAAATTTTTCTTTCCAGTCCTTACCAGCAAAAAAAATTTGTTAATAATTACTTGGGTTTATTAAGGCTCTTATCCCGCTCCATTTTAATTACAAAAAAATAGACTCTCAGACTCTCATCCCACAGGTTCATTCCGGACACATCCTTTACACTTTATACCGGAGACATTGTTTACACTTCTAAATTATTAATTATTGTATTGACTCTGTACTATGGTACGGATGATATAATATAATCATGGAAAAGATAACAATTGGGAAATTAGCAGAAATGTCGGGTGTTGGCGTCGAGACAGTTCGCTTTTATCAGCGAAAAGAACTACTACGTGAGCCTAAAACAAATGGTAAAGTTCGAACATACACATTAAGTGATTCTGAAAAAATCATTTTCATCAAGAAAGCACAAGAGTTAGGTTTTTCATTAGCAGAAATTAGAGAACTATTGGAACTTAACTCCAAACCTCGCATAACCTGCACAACTGTTAAAAAAAAGACACTTTCTAAAATTAAAGAAATTGACGAAAAAATAATCGCTCTTAATAAAATGAAAAAGAGCTTAGAAATACTGTCATGTGCCTGTGATGAAAGTCAGGATCAAATCAAGCAGTTTAAGGTTCAGGAATGTTTTTCCATTGGCAATGATTGCAAATATTAAAAAATTAAAGTGAACATTATGAAAAAAAACATTCTTTTTTTATGTACTGGTAACTCATGTCGATCACAGATGGCCGAAGGATGGGCAAAGCACTTCTTTGGCACTAAGTTTAATTTTTATTCAGCGGGAACTGAAAAGCATGGCCTAAACCTTAGGGCCGTAAAAGTGATGAATGAAAGTGGTGTAGATATTTCACAACACTATTCAAAAACTGTTGATGATCTAGAAGATGTAAAATTTGATATCGTCTTTACTGTTTGTGGCCATGCCAATGAGAACTGTCCTGTTTTTTTTGGTACTCCCAATGTTTTACACGTTGGTTTTGATGATCCTCCTAAACTATCTCAAGGTTTAGCAAATGAAGAAGAAATCTTAAATCACTACAGACGAGTTCGTGATGAAATTAAAAACTTTGCACAAAACATAGAAACATATTTGGAATAAAAAATGAAAAAATTATCTTTTCTTGATTCATATTTAACTCTGTGGATATTTCTAGCTATGCTAGTCGGTGTGGTTATTGGAGTCTTTTCACCTCAATCTACACATTTTATTAATTCACTATCAATTGGTACGACTTCAATCCCAATAGCCATTGGGCTTATTTTAATGATGTATCCACCACTCGCAAAAGTAAAATATGAAGAAATTGGACTAGTCTTTAAAGACAAAAAAGTTTTAGCTTTATCACTTATTCAAAACTGGATTGTTGGCCCCTTGCTCATGTTTGGGCTGGCCACTATTTTTCTTAAAAGTCAGCCTGATTACATGATGGGGTTAGTGCTTATTGGCCTTGCTCGTTGTATCGCGATGGTATTAGTTTGGAATCAATTGGCAGAAGGCAGTTCTGAATATTGTGCGGGTCTAGTCGCCTTTAATTCAATTTTTCAAATTATCTTTTTTCCTATCTATGCTTATTTTTTCATGACTTATTTACCAACTTTTTTTGGTCTTCCAAGCTTTGAAGTAAACTTCACAATGGGAGAAATAGCTCAGTCAGTTGGAATATATCTTGGTATCCCATTCTTAATGGGATTTTTTACAAGATTGATTCTTAAAAATACTAAGGGTGAAGTTTGGTATGAAAAGAAATTTATTCCAAAAATAAGTCCACTAACTCTTGTGTTCTTACTATTCACAATTGTTATTATGTTTTCTTTAAAGGGCGATAAAATTATTCAGCTTCCATTAGACGTTATTAAAATTGCCATTCCTTTAACTCTGTATTTCATTATCATGTTCTTTGCTTCATTCTATATGAGTAAAAAAGTTGGTGCTGATTATGAACGATCTGTTACGCTATCGTTTACTGCAGCTTCTAATAATTTTGAATTAGCAATTGCTGTGGCCATTGCCACTTTTGGAATTAACCATGGAGCTGCTTTTGCGGCGGTTATTGGTCCATTAGTCGAAGTACCGGTGCTACTTGCTTTAGTAAAAGTTGCACAATGGCTAAAATCTCAGTATTTTGACTGATAAGCCGACTCCTTTAAAATACTTGATAAACTACTAATATCTTAAACAATTTTAACCGAAAAACAAATCAATCCTCCTAAACACCTTGCGTAAGTTTTGCGTAAGTGTATACTATGGGCATGAAGACAAAATTACATAATTCCCACACTACGGGTTTTAGAAATAGCTTAAAACAAGTCCACCTACCCTTTTTATTAGATGAGAAAGTTGAATGTCCAAAACTTTTAGCAAAGCTTGCCTGTGGCCTTTTTGGGATCTCGGATGATTTCATTGAAGAACGCCAAAGTTTAGATCAGCTCTTCATAAAAAATCGAAATTCAACATTTTTTTTCGAAAGCGATGGGGATTCGATGGAGCCAACCATCTATGCGGGACAAATACTAATAGTAGATCGTTCAATCACAAATTTTAATAATCGAGTATGTGTTATCAGGCACGAGGATAAACTCATGTGCAAGCGAGTCTTGATTCAAAAAGATTCCATAATTCTAAGATCAGATAATCGACGGTATAAAGATATTATTATTACCAATCAAGAATCTAGTATCCTCTGGGGGGTTGTCATTGCAATCGCTGGCTTTGTTAAATGAATTTATCTGAAAATAAAAAAATCATAGCACTCGTCGATTGTAATTCTTTCTACTGTTCATGCGAAAGGCTTTTTCGACCAGACCTTTTAAATAAACCCGTAGGAGTTTTGTCAAATAACGATGGCTGTTTTGTGTCTAGAACAAATGAATTAAAAGATCTTGGTGTCAGCATGGGATCACCCTATTTCCAAGTCAAAGATTTATGCGACAAAAATAATGTTGCCGTCTTTTCAGCTAATTTTTCATTATACACTGATATCTCACAAAGAGTAATGAACGTACTTTTTGACTTCACTCCCAATCTCGAAATTTATTCTATCGATGAAGCATTTTTGGATTTAACGGGAATTGAAGAAAAAAATATTGAATCGTACTGTATCAAAATAAAAGAAACAGTTGAAAGACATACCGGAATTCCAGTAGGCATTGGCATTGCACGCACTAAAGTATTGGCAAAAATGGCCAACAGAATTGCAAAAAAAAATTATCGCGCAAATGGTGTTTTTAGTGCTCTAACACACGACAAGCTAGATTATCTTTTAAAAACAATCGCAATTGAAGACGTATGGGGAATTGGCAAACAAAGCGCAATAAAAATGAAGTCTCTAGGGATACACCTCGCCATCAATCTAAGAGATTACAAAAATGAGGTATTAATTCAAAAAACATTTACCAAAATAGGACGAATGATTCAGGATGAATTAAAAGAAATAAATTGTTTTTCTTTTAATCAAGCAAGTGAAAAGAAAAAAGAAATTCTTTGCAGCCGTACATTTGGAGCTCCTGTTTATGACATAAAATCGCTTCGCGAATCCCTCGCTCTCTATGCCAGCCTGGCTTGTGAAAAACTTCGAAAACAAAATTCAGTCTGTACGAATATAGAAATCTATATTCATACAAATCCCTATAAAGATATTCCTCAATATGCTAATTCAATTTCGATGTCTCTTTCTGCTCCCACATGCGACACAAGAAAAATAATCAAACTAGCGTGGCATTTATTAGATCAAATTTTTTTGAATGGATACGAGTATAAAAAAACGCTAATTAAACTTTCGAAAATTCAGGATGCCAACCAGCACCAAGTGGCATTGTTTGGAGATAATGATTCAAAAGAAGACTTAATTCTTATGGAAACAATGGATCGTATTAATTCTCGCGAAGGAAGAGATACTATAAAAAGTGCAGCGTGCGCAACTGATAACAAAGCCTGGTACATGCGCCAAGTAAAAAAATCAAAACGCTATGTCACAGGCTGGAATGAGTTACTTAAAATAAAATAAAAACGCCATTATGAAACACCACACTTGCATTCACTTTTATACAGCGTATGCTTACTTAAATAGGCATAAAGATAAAAGCACAACAGTGTTCTAAAAGTCATTGCAATAACAGTTCGGACTTCATAGGCTCCTTGTCCTAAAATATGATTAAAAAGATAAAAAAGTACTACCATATTCAAAGATGATAAAATTGCCAAAAACCTTAGCGCTATTTTCTTTTTAAAAAAAATTAAACAAGCAATCAAAACATAAAAAAAACCTGCAATAAAATTAAACCACAAAACAAGGGGAACAATATTACCACGGGTTCGAATTCCAACCTCCGTAAAAAGAGCATTCCCTCCAGCAAAAATAGTTAAAGCACCAAACAAAAGAAAAAAAAGGGCATGTAGATTATAAATATTCTTCAGCATGATAACCCCTCTGGCGGATATATTTTACAACTCAAAAAGTGATTCATAAATTAAATGTGCTTCATGAATTTTTTTGTAACCTAATTGAAAATTGCCTTTAGATAACTCCTCTGCCCCATCTAAAATCTGGCCTAAAACTGGATGAACTGCTTCATCTGCCGCCGAATCTAGCTTACAGGTTTTAAAAATATCATTAACTGTATCTTTGATCTTTCCGGAATACTCGACTACTATTTTTTTATCATTTTTTTTAACTTGTAATTCTTTCATCAAAGAAACAATTTTTTCCATACGAATTTTCAAATCAGAGGGTGAATGAAATTTTTTTCCATTTATTTCTTTTTTTTCCGTTTTGGTGTGCCCAGAGTGATGATCGTGTGATTGAGCTGAGCTAAAAAAAGTAAAAAGAGCCAGAGCTAGTAAGATAATTTTTTTCATCATTTATTCCCTTTTATAAAAAGCTTGGTACTAACAATTTTTAATATTTTTTGTGGTATTTTATCACTAAAACTAAGAGCTACATCTTCTATGATTTTTACGCGTTCTAAACTCAGTGTATTCATAAATCTTTTCCCATGAGAAGTAAGTGTTAAGGTTTTCAACCTACGATTATCTAAAACCTCTTCTCTATTGAGAAATTCTTTTTTCACAAGCTCCTCAACCATCCGACTGGTGGCCGAAATTGATAAATTTAAGCGGCTAGCAAGCTCATTAACACTAATACCAGATTCTCGATCAATTATATGCAAAGCCGCAACCTGAGAAAATCCTAAATCTTCTTGATTGACCATAATCGCCAATCGCTCGATTACTCTACTAAATAGAAGTCGCGTGAATTTTTCCAACGGTGAATTTAATACGTTTTTTGACATCAAAAACATCTTAGCACAACACTTGCAAGAGTGCAACTATTGCATAATTAGAAGATTTTATAGAACAATCTGATTATTAAGCCAATAACGGGCACCTTTTGCCAAATCTCGCCAACGGTATCCCAATAATCAACATGAGATGTAATTTTACCAGAATGATCTAAAATTAATAATGAACTACCTTTAATTTCAAAATTTGCGTTAAACCTAAAGTCCCAAAACAAAACAACTTCATATTCGTTTTCGATACATTTAGTAACATAAAAACGTGGGGTTCTTAATTTTTTGAACATTTTTTCATACAAAGAAAATAGGTCTTTTCGTGAATGAAGTTCATTAAAAGGATCCTTGAAATAGCAATTTTCTGAATAATATCTATCTAAATTAGATAATGATTCAAGGTAGAAGCCAAGCTGTTGAAATTCTTTATTCATACGGACAGTAATCCAATTTTGACACAATCTATTTGACTCTCCTTTATACATTTGAGAAGTAGTGAGCATGATTAAAATTATTTTAACTGTCGCTCTATTTGTCTCTCAGATAAATGTTATCGCATCTACTTTAGATGCAACCGTTCTGTCCATTCAAGACGGTGACACCATCATAATTAAAGCTCTATCTGAAAACAAAAAACAAAAACTACGGCTTGTGGGTATCGATACTCCCGAAACAGACTATCAAGGTCATTCTCAAGGCGAAGCTTCAAGCCTGGCCAAATTTTTTTTGGCAAACCTATTGCCAATCGGCAGTAAAGTACAAATAAAATTCGGTAAGAATACGACAGATGTCAATAATCGTTTACTAGGCCATGTTTTTTATAATGGCATTGATGTTAACCTACGAATGCTGGAATCTGGCTTTGCCTACTTTTATTTCATCTACCCATTTGATAAAACATACATGGCCAGTTATTCTAAAGCATCTCTATATGCTATTGAAAATGAACTAGGGCTTTTCAATAAAAAATTTGGCCAAATAGAGGAACCTTATCTTTTTAGACAACGAATTCAAGGCCAAGAAGGCACTTACTTAGTTGGAAATGCAGAAACTAAAACGTTATATTCACAAATAGATATTGTGTTAGTACCTATGAATGTAAGGGTGTTCTTTCCAGATTTCGAATCTGCCAAAAAAATGGGTTATACATTTTCTAATTAAAACTCCATGCCACAAATCTGCTTATTTTATTTCCTTGTGCCATCTCAATAGTTTTAACATTTTTAAGATTAATTCTTTTTAATTCGCCATAAATAGTTGATAGATTATTTTTTTTAGAAACAAGAGTTGTAAACCACTTTACTTGATTTTTATAATCTGCACTTTCTAAAATCATTCTTTTAATAAAACCAACCTCTCCCCCATCGCACCACAGTTCATTTGCTCGACCTCCAAAATTGAGAGCTTGCTTACTTTTTAGGTTTTTGGTTTTTATAGACGCTGTTTTTAATGCTTCTGATTTTGACTGATGAAATGGAGGGTTGCACATTGAAAAATGATAGTATTCGCCATCTTTTATGATGTTTTTAAAAATATAATTGGCGCTTTTTTGATGCCTTATCTCGATATATTGGTCTAATTTATTATTATTAATATTTTTTGTGGCCGAAGCAGTTGATAATGGATCTATTTCAGAAGCAACAAATTTCCAGCCATATTCAAAATGGCCAACAAGTGGATAGATGCAACTCGCCCCAGTTCCAATATCTAGACCTACAACATCACTTAAATCCCCCAAAAGATCTTTTAAATGATGTATATAATCAGCGCGTCCGGGAATAGGAGGGCATAATGTTGGTTTGGGGATATCCCAATAATCTAATCGATAATAATACTTAAGAAGCGTTCGATTCAGTTCAACAACGGCGTCTGGATTGGAGAAATCTATGGTAAGTGCACCATTAAATCGATTAGTAATTACATATTTTCTAAAATCACAATTGATTTTAATTAACTGATCAAATTCATAATGGCCACGGTGCTTATTTCGAGGATGAGTCATGTCCTTTATTTTTTCCTAGGACAAATGCCTTGTGCACGACAATCTAGCAGGCGTTTTCTCAATTCCATTAATTCTTTAAAATCAAGACTTAATTCAAAATCAAAACCTTGGTTAATGCCACCATTTTGAGAAATTGAAAAATATTTATTAACATTGCTAAACTGATCCTTACTATAGCGTTTACCATCTTTGTCCGTAATCACGATATTGCGATTTAGATAAAGTTGAAATCTTATTCTTTGTTCTTTTGCTTTTTTTCTAGCGCCTTCAAAACTTCTCCAGCATTTAACTTCTGCAACTGCTTCAACCTTATTGCTAGCACGGTCAAATATGACTAAATCAAGTTCTCCTATGGTAGCTTTTTTGTCATCATACTGAATGCCATTTACCGTATGATAAATATTTTCTGGATAAGTAGGAAGGATTTCTAAAACGGCCACTCTTTCACATACTGTTCCCGTTGGTTCAAAATCAGTATCTTCAAAACTTAATAGTTCAAAATACTCTTGAATCAATGTCTCATTATTAAATTCTTTGGCAAATGTTAGAGTAGCACTTAGTAGGCAAAATATAATAAAATAGATTTTTTTCATAATGCTTAGCTCTTACTTTAAAGTAACACTCAAAGTCAAATAAGTTAGTAAAAAAAATGAGACAAATGATTAAAATATAATTAGCATTGATTAATACCCATCTTAACAAATTAAAAAAAGGTAAAACGTGCAAAAGCCCCTTTTGAAACTAATGATCTTATATTTCATGTTTATAACACTTATCCAGGCCCAAACCCCTATTAAATTAGATCAAAGCTTCGCGACTTATACCAACGTCAGAGAACCTTCTGCCTTAAGTTTTAGTGTCGACAAAAAAACACTTTTTACGGTAAGTGATAATAATGGAAGTATTTATGAGTTAAATCTCCAGGGAAAAATTTTACGAGAAATTAAAACAGGTCTAAGCGATTTAGAAGGAATTATTACTCATCCAGACTTAGGTGGCTTTTGTTTAGTAGAAGAAAGAATTAGAACGGCCTCATGTCTAGATAATACCGGCAAAGAGCTAAAGAGAAAAACCATACCATTTCAAGGAGAAAGCAATTCCGGTTTTGAAGGTATAAGCTATAATCCTTTGAAAAAACAATTTTTTATTGTTAATGAAAAAAAACCAAAAAGCATAATAACTCTTGATACTGATTTTAATATTGTAAATACTGTAAACTTTGATAAAGCCCTCGATCTATCCGACATATTTTATGATGATCTTACCGATCAGTTTTGGCTTCTTAGTCATGAAAGTAAAGAGATTTACCTGACAGATAGCAATTTCGAAATTGAAAAAGTGTTCTCTATTCCCTCGATAGTTCAAGCCGAAGGCATTGTCGTTGATTCAAAAAATAAAAAAATCTATATCATTTCAGACAAAGATTCGAGTTTCACCATATTTAATTATTAGAACTCGATTTTCCTCTCAGTTAGACAAACTATTAAAAAGCCTTTCATCAAACATAAGAATTGCTTGTGGTATTGACTGCTTTTCGTTTGGCAATCTGGTAAGCTGAGAGATTTGCTGTGACATTTGCTCAATTTCTATAGAAAAATTTTTATCCGTTTCTTCCAATAATTCGACTTCAGATCTACAACTTTCTCCCTCTACTTCATTCTTTGCATTTGCATTATACCCTAGGCAACCAAATGGCTTACTATTTCTAGATAGCGGGCAACCAAACCCCTTTAGTTCAAATAGCGGGCAGGTATAATTTCTTCTTAGAGCTTTTCCTTTTACATAGATTACATTGTCTAATCTTGCGTCTATTATTGTTTTTTTCAATTTTTCTCTTAAGTCATCATTTAATAATTTTTTATTATAAAGATCTAAATAGAGCTCCAAACCTTCTGCCAGTGTGACCTGCATAGAATTTCGTTTTTGAGTACAGCAATGACCAGGGCAATTCCGACAATCAATTCCAGATTTTTCGAGAGAGGACATTTTTTCGACAAGTAGACTACGCCAAGAAGCTTGGCGCAGTTTATTTTCTTGGTAGAGATTATAAATAGCTTGCATTGATAATTAAAAATCTTGCTCCATCTCAATTTGAGACTGCATGTAGTTTTGCTCGCCAACTTTTTTTAGTAAATGTAATTGTGTTTCAAGCCAATCAACATGATGTTCTTCACTGATTAAGATTTCTTTGAACAAATCCCGCGAAACATAATCACATTCGCTCTCGGCCAATTGAATACATTTTTTTAAATGTGGTACAGCAGAATTCTCAACCTCCAAATCAGACTCCATAACCTCTTGCAAAGTTTGGCCAATTTTCAAGCGATCAAGTTTTTGTAAATTTGGTAGACCCTCTAAAAAAAGAATCCTCTTAATTAGTAAATCCGCATGCTTCATTTCATCAATAGAAGCTTTGTATTCTAATTTTCCTAATTTTGCTAAGCCCCAATTTTCTAACATTCTTGCGTGCAAAAAGTACTGATTAATGGCCGTAAGCTCTTTGGTTAATACAGAGTTAAGCGCATCTATAATGGCTTGGCTTCCCTTCATGGACATCCTCGTCGGTTAGAATGATTATTAATTGGATTAATTAAAATGTGTTTGAGTCTGATGAGCAAGGTTTTTGATGATTAAAATTAGCATCTCGCTCTCTTTTTATTGTTTGGATTGCGTCAATTAAGCAAATTCCACAGCCATCCCCTATCCCCATACGCCTAAGGACTTCTTGTTCTGAAGTATTGGCCTTATTTAGTTCATCCAACAACTGCTTTTCTGTGATGCCTTTACATAGACAAATATACATAAATATATCCAAAGACTTTGATTTCATTTACCACAGTTTAAGGATACACTTAAAACTTTGAGCAATCAAACTATTTTAACACCAACTAAACTTTTTAATAAATTCAGAAACTAAAAAAAAAACCCAAGGTATATGCCTTGGGTTTTATTAGTACTCCTTCATAATTTATGAAAGGAGTATGAACGTCTTAGCTTACCACCTGGACCTGTTTCCAGAAAACCTCTCGATAGCGCATTCGCACCAAGCGCAAGAGCTGCCATATATGTCAACACCGTAGTGGTCGTCTCAATTTTTTCGCCTCCAATAGCTGCGATCACAACAAACACTCCCAGGGCCAGAATCAGCGCCAATCCGCTCATCGAAATCACATGGGTACGGCTTGGGTTAGAGTTAATAATTGTCATAGGTTCATCTTCTCCTTTTTTGACGTTTTCAGGTTGTCCGAGATCTCAAATGCCCAGAGAACGAAAACGCATAAGTGATTATAGAAAGATTTTTGTCGTGAAATTCAAATTATTTTAATCGGTCATTTATTCAAGGGCTTGGCCTCTTCTCTTAATAAAATATTAGGCTATCAAAAGAATTTTAATGCCACTTAATATTGGCATTTGTTGTTTCTCTTTAGCCCCCTATATACTTTGGACAAGAGTGGCATATACCAATGGAACAGTAACTTCAACAACTGTTCCCAATGATTTTTTTGCCAACACTTATCGCAAAGATATCATCGGAGTAACTTCTGTGACCAATGATGCCTCCTCAATCAATCCAGAACGCTTCAGCCGCTTAGTTGGCACAACTGATGCTATGTTAAAAGCCCCAAGTTATCCCTCATCTCCATTTGTGGATACAGGTTTCGGCACTTGGAACTACGATGTTGCAAAATGTACAGGAACATTACTGCACACTTCAAGAACTGCGGGATGTGCAGGACAAAATGGTAACGACAATTATGACAGTGCAGACATGTTTAACATTTCAATGAATGGTGGTTTAAATGCTATCGTACCCTACTATAACAATGCAGGAAACGAACTTTGCTACAGTGGGTACGGCGACTGTAATTTAGAATTCTATTTACGCTAGTTAATCTTCCCTTCTTTTAATAACAATGTCTGTGTAGAAGAAGCCAACGTAACGTTTATTTCTTTTGCCATATTCAAAATTTCTAGAATAAATTTATGTTTTTCATCAATTTCTACTTTAGTATCAGTTGTATCGAAAAAAACATTTAATAAAACATTAATTGATTGTGGTGTAAGTTCATGAACTGCAACCTGAAAATTATCCTGCTTAATCATTGGGTTTAATTTAATGAGATAAACTAAGCGATCGCAAAATTCTTCAAGCTTTTGAACTTCTGTTCCTTGCTCTACTTGCAAAATTGATCTAAATCTTCTCATTCTTCTTGCACCATAATTATCAACATGGACGTTGGCCAAAATCTGGTTTGGAAGAGAAATTAATGAATTATAAGGTGTGCGTATACGAGTCGATCTAAAGCCAACTTCTTCAACTGTTCCTTCAATGCCTTTTTCCATTACTATATAGTCGCCAATCTGAAAAGGTCTATCTAGTAACACAGTGATTGAGCCAAAGAGATTTGAAATCGTATCTTTTGCAGCAAGTGCAACTGCAACCCCCCCGATTCCAAGACCTGCCAATATACTTCCGATGTCAAAGGTTAAGGAATGAGCAACAAAGACAGCTCCAATAGAGACAACCACTACTTTTGCTGTTTTCTTAAGCATGGGAACAAGTACATCATCAAATTTATTCGCACTTTTTTCTGCAATTTTTTCAAAATGCATACCGAGCAAATCTACAATTTTTAAACCAACCCAAACGGTGGAAATGGCAGTCATTATTAAACCTGCTCGCATCAGGTAACTAAAGACCTCTAAATGTAATTCTAAAAATCTTAAACACGTGATCCAGGTAAGAGCAAAGGCCAATATACCAAAAGGAAGAGTTGAGTCACTTTCTTGTTCTGCTGTTTGGCTGATATGATCCTTGAACCATAACCGACGTAAATAACGAGACAAAATAAATCTTGATAATGAAAAAAAGAATAGCCCCAAAAAAACTAAAGCAAATAGCCCAAGCCATTGACCATTTTTAATCATAAATGGCGATTTTGCTGTCCAATTAGGCATTTTATTTTTTATCATCTGCTTAATTACACTTATCTGATCGAGAGAATCAATATTGATTCCGATTAACGATTCTTCAAATATTTCGAGGTTTAAAATTGTTTCTTTGGTGAATTTCCAATTGCCTGAGTTGTCTTTATCAAGAGAAATTTCCACATCAAAGATTCTATTACCAACTTCAATTGTCTGTTTTCGAAAATACCAACGAGCACCAGAACTATAGGTAGGGACCGAGTTTAAATTAATCCCACCAAGCTTCTTAATAGTTATGGCCAAACGATCTGTACTTATTCGCCCAACTGAACTTCTCATTGCACGGTCGATAAAATTTAAATCTAGAACAGTGATTGCTTTTTCATAAGAGCTTTTTCTACCATCCTGAACTTCTTGCATTGATTCAAGAAAAAAAGCCACAGCTGACCTTGGGGTTGGAAAAAGAATTTTGGCCACATCTGAGTAAGAATTTTCATTTTTGGTATCACTAGTTTGAGTTTTTATTCCCGGAAATAGAAATTGAGTCTGCGAAAACAAGCTAAAAGATAGTAGAAAAATAATCAAACTAGAAATTATTTTAAACTGCATAGGTGTCCTCAATTAAATTCTTTCTTAAAGTTTTTAAAGAAATCCGATTTGATGAATTAGCTTCTGTATCTTTTGCGTACTGACTTTGTACCAAAGACAAAAGCGCATTCAATCTTTCAACGTTCAACCATTCATTTTTTTCCGGCAGCGCTTGATTTTCAAAATTGAGGGGACAAATATCAAATATTTTATCTTCTTCAAAATATAGTGGCGCTCCTTGCGTACGACAAATCAAAGGACGAACTTCATACACAGAGCATCGCTCATCCACTAAAAAGGCACAATTTGTATGCTCTTTTCCATTTGCATTTTTGCCTAGTACTTCTTTTGATTTTTTCCAACTCGATAATAATGTATTTTTTTCGAATTCATTTAGACCAACAAACCAAGCAGATATTCGTGCTGCTTCGACCTCAAATATGGAAAGATCTACATAACAACATTTCGAACATCCCTCTTTGCACGAGAAGGACCCATCATGCTTTTTAAAAATATTTGAAAAAAAATTAGACGCATTATCCTGAAGCACACCTAGTGCGTTTACGGCGCGTTCACCCCTTGTATCAAATTTCACTAATTTTGCCCCTCGCGATTTTTTAAAGTGATTAAACTATAAAAAGCAGGGACTACCAATAATGTTAAAAACGTGGACACAAAAACTCCTCCAATAACTGCCATCGACATTGGGGCCAAGGACTCTGCCCCTGGTCCAAAGGAAAACGCTGGAGGAATTGCCCCTGCGATTGTTGCAAATGAAGTCATCATAATTGGACGTAGTCTCTTTGGACAAGCGGCAAGAAGCGCCTCTCGTATACCTAAGCCTTCATCGCGCATTTGATTGGTAAAATCCACTAGAAGAATTGAATTTTTCTTAACAATCCCCATTAAGAGGACAATACCAATCATCGAGTATATATTGATTGATAAATCTTTCATATAAAGTGCTAAAAAAGCTCCCGTGATTGAAAAAGGCAAAGCTGTTAGCACAGTAATAGGATCTACAAATGAATTAAACTGGCTGGCCAATACCATATAGGCAATGACAACACCTAAGACTAAAACGAATATTAGGCTTTCAAAGGATTCTCTAAATGTTTTTGCGCTCCCGGCTTCTTTTACAACAATTCCTGATAATGCGTTTTTTTGAGCAATTGTTCTGGCATTTTTAATTGCTTCTTGTTGCGAATAGCCTTTTACAATATTTGCATAAATTGTAATGGCCCTTAAACGATTTTCCCTTGTAATTGCCTGAATTCCATCTTGAAATTTTATATCAGCAACATCCTTTAATAAAATAAGTTCTCCGCGATTATTTCTAAGCTTCACACTAGAAATACGATCAATTTGATCCGCTGTTAAATCTTTTAATTTAATTCTTACTTCATAACGATGACCATCGCTAGTAAATTTTCCAATGGATGGCCCACCGACAAGAGCATTAATAGTAGATCCAATATCATTAATTGCTACCCCACGAAGTCTTGCCTTCTCTCTATTGGGAATAATATTTAATTCTTTAACCGACTCTCGATAATTAGAATCTACATCTAAAAATAATTTACTCTCTTCAAGAGCTTTCATAATTTTTTGAGTAGATGTAGTCAAGTCATTCCAATTTGATCCAGCAATGGCAAATTCAACAGGGAAACCTCTTCCTCCACCCGCAAATGAGCTTAGAGAAGTATCTTGAACGATAACACGTCCACCTTTAATCTCACTAAGTTCTTTTCTATAAATTTCAATTAGCTCTTGTTGCGACTTTGATCGCTGTTTTTTATCTTTCAAAGTAACAAAAAACATTGAACTTGATGATTCACCACCACCAAAACCACCAATGGCAGCAAAGTAGCGTTTTATTTCTGGCTTTTTAAGCAAATAATCTTCAATTTTTCGCGTATACTGATCAGTAAATTCTAATGATGATCCCTCTTTTGTTTTAACTCGTATTTGCATACTTGACTGATCTTGTGCAGGTGTAAATTCTTTTCGCAATTTAGGTACTACCAATAAAGATCCTGCAAATAAAATTATTGATACAAAAATTGTTAATCCACGATGATCAAGAATCCAAGGCAGTAGATCTTTATAAAAGTTTTCAAATTTTTCAAATACTTCATCAATAGCAGAGCCTATTCTTGAACGCTTTTGTGAATGAGACATAAACTGAGCACAGCGCATAGGAGTAAGAGTTAGAGCTTCGATCAACGATAAGAATACTGCAACTGATATAGTTACCGCAAATTGATAAAAATATTTTCCAATTATCCCTTTCATATAGGCAATAGGAAAAAAGATAGCAATAATGGCAACGGTAGCGGCAATCGCTGCAAAAGTAATTTCCTTAGCACCATCAAGAGATGCCTTTTGTTTATCCTTTCCCATTTCAAAATGTCTAAAAATATTTTCGAGAACCATAATAGCATCGTCGACGACAATCCCTATGGCCAAAGATAACCCCAACAGCGTAAAATAGTTTAGCGTAAAGCCAAGCGCATTCAACGCAACAAACGCACCTAAGACAGATGTAGGAATTGCTAATATAACGTTAAAAGTCGCAGACCAAGAACCTAAAAATGCCCAACAAACCACTGCTGTTAATATGGCAGACAATACTAGCGTAAATGTTAACTCATGCACCGACTCTTCAACAAATGTTGTGGCGTCGTAATTTACACCGATAAGAGTACCCACTGGAAGGGATTTATTAATATCTTCCATTTTTACTTTTACAGCTTTAGCAACATCAACAGCGTTAGTACCTTTTTGCTTTCTTATTCCAAGACCAATTGATGTTTTTCCAAGCACTCTTGATTTTCGTCGAATATCTTCAAGCCCCAACTCTACATCGGCAACTGTCTTAATCGGTATAGGACCATAATTAATAGCCCCTCCCCTTCGATTTATGGAAAGATTTTGAAATTCCTCGATTGTCTTTGCCTCGCCAAGAGTTCTTACTGAAAATTCATTTTTTGAATTTTCAATTAAGCCAGAAGGTATCTCACTATGTTCCTGCGTAACAGTGCTGACAATGTCCCCAACCGTTAATTGGAATTGATCAAGCTTTTTTTCATTGACCCAAATTCTTACTGCGGGATCAACATACCCTGACAAAAATACATCCGCCACACCTGGAGTTGTCAAAAACCTATCTTTTATATGGTCGCGAACGTATGCCATTAATTTTTTTTGGTCTAAATTTTCTGAAGAAACTGCCATCCACATTATTGGCTGGTCATCTGGATTAGTTTTTGAAACAGAAGGAGGATCAATATCTTTAGGTAATCTTCTTGTAATTTGAGCAAGTTTAGTTTGTACATCATTAACAGCTTGATCGATGTCCCTATCTAAATTAAAATCGATTGTGACATTTGCAGATCCACGCTTAATTGACGAAGAAATATTTTCCACGCCTTCAACCGTCATCATTGAGCTTTCAATCAGATCCACTACATCCGATTCTAAAACTTCGGGACTTGCCCCCGAATAACTTACTGAGATATTTACTGTGGGAAAATCTACATCCGGAAGCTGCGAAACTCCCATTTGATAAAAGGAGAGATAGCCAAATAAAATCATGGCCACCATGAGCATCCAAGCAAATACGGGTTTTTTTATTGATATTTCGGATAAATTCATTAGTAAATTCCTACTGAAAGATTAAGCTGTTCAAGCGATGCACGAGCTTGAATTTTTGTTTTATCATAAGTGCGTTTTGCATCTAAATAAGTATTTAGAGCTGAAAGAGTGTCAAGATTACTTACTAAGCCTAAACGATAGTCTTTCAATGCTTCATCATAGTTTTCTCTGGCCAAATTATAAGCTCGAACGCCGGCTTTCAACTGCTCTAAATATTTTTTAACAGTTTCATATCTAACTAAGACGTCACTTTCAACTTTTCTTTTTTGATCGTTTAATGCCAGGTAAGCTTCGGTTTTTTTCGCAACACTTTCACGAACAAGTGCCTCAGTACTTCCACCTTCAAACAGGGGAATCGAAAAGCTAAAAGCAAGATCCCAATCAGAATTACGGTAATTACCAGAACGTTTGTTTAGATAATAATTAGAAGTTAAATCAACAGTTGGAAGATGGTTTCGTTTGCTTGCAACTAGATCGAGATCAGTAATTTGCCACTTGATTTCTTTTATCTCTAATTCAGCTCTAGTTTTAGTTTTATCTAAAAAATGGTTTATCTCACTTAAAGATTTAACTTCTGAAATTGTTTCAGGCATAATTAAAACCAATTCATCAACTCCGATCAGTGATGAAAGTTTTTTCAAACTTTCATTTTTTAATCCTTCTGCATTTAAAAGATTTGACTCTACAGTCGCTAGCTGAGATTCAGCTTGTAACAACTCGCCCTTTCTAGATCTTCCAATACTCACTCTCGAACGGATTTCATTTCTTCTTTTTTCAGATTGCTCTTTTAAGAGTTTTAAATTTTTTACATCTACATGATTTTGCCAATGACTATGATAGACCTCAGAAACATCCTTAAAAAGATTTAATTGATCTTGAATTTTTAATAATTTCTGGTTTTCAATATTAAGATTTTGTGACTTAAGATTAAGCTCATCTCGCCCCCCCTTAAATAAATTTTGAGAAAGATTAAGGGCAACTGATTTTTGATCATCTAACTGATCTAGAAAAGTATACGATCCCTTTAATGCTAATTTGGGATAATAATTTCCTTCCGCCCTATCATAACTAGCTTTAGCACTGTCAATTCGGGAGATTGCAATCTTTTCATTTTCATTATGTAAAAGGGCCTTCTCAAAAGCTTCTTTAAGAGTAAGTTCTGAAGCCTTAACTATTACATAACTTGAATTTAAAAATAATAAACAAGCCAAGGAGCACTGGCGAATTTTTTCATGGTATTGATTGAGCATTTCTCACCTTACAAAAAGTTTAGTTGCAGCATTATTTCATACGTTCAATGAAGAAGAAAGTTTTACAAATAATAAAAAAAAATGCTAATTTTATCTCAATTTAATTTAGACATTTCTAAGACAAACCCTGCATTTGGTGGCACCAAAGGATTTTTTATGAAAAACTTCTCTGCCTTCTTTTTAAGAACTGCACTACTCAGCGCGCTATTAACTCAATTTCCATCTAACGCTATCGCCAATAATATAAAAGTTGGTATGGTTACTGACGTTGGGGGAGTAAATGACCAATCATTTAATCAATCAGCGTGGGAAGGCTTGCAAAAAGCTAAAAAAGATCTTGGGATTAAGGCAAGTTATCAAGAGTCAAAACAAGATGCAGATTATCCAACAAACCTTGAAACTCTTCTCGATGCAAAAAATGATCTAATTTGGGGAATCGGTTTTAAAATGGCCGATGCAATTTTATACCAAGCAAAAATGAACCCGAATCAAAAATACGCGATCATTGACTATTCTTATGGAAACAAAACACCAAAAAATATAGTTGGGGTAATGTTTAAAGCAGAAGAACCTTCATTCTTGGCCGGTTATGTTGCTGCAAAAATGTCTAAAACAGGTACTATTGGTTTTGTTGGTGGCATGAGTGTTCCAATCATTCATTCTTTCCAATATGGTTTTAAAGCTGGTGCAAAACACGCTAATCCAAAAATAACGGTTCTTGAGCAATATGCTGAATCATTTACAGACGCGGCAAAAGGAAAAGCTATTGCCAATCAAATGTATTCAAAAAAAGCTGATGTTGTTTTTCATGCTGCAGGTGCAGTTGGTGATGGTGTTATTGAAGCCGCTAAAGAAAAAAATCAAATGGCCGTTGGTGTAGATCGCGATCAAAACTACTTAGCACCTAAAAACGTGATCACTTCTTCAATGAAGCGAGTTGATAATGCAATCTTTAATGTAGTTAAAGATTTAAAGGCTGGAAAATTTGCTGGTGGAACTACAATTGAGTACGGATTGAAAGAGGGTGGTGTGGCACTAGCTCCGACTACTTCAAAAATCGTTCCAGCAAACATAATGAAAGAAGTAGATGAACTTCAAAAGCAAATCATCGCTGGAAAAATAAAAGTACCAGCAACACAAAAAGATTTTTCAGCACAGTATAAATAAAAATATGAAAGCTTTAGAATTTGTTAATGTAACAAAAGCTTTTGGTGATATCCATTCTTACCAAGACATAAGTTTTTCAGTAGAGCGTGGAGAAATCCACGCTCTACTTGGAGAAAATGGCGCTGGCAAGTCTACTCTCATGAATACCTTATTTGGTCTTTATACTCCGACCAAAGGGCATATAAAAATTTTTGATAACGATGTTACTATCAACTCTCCTCTTGATGCCTTCAAGTTAAAAATTGGGATGGTTCATCAACACTTCATGCTTATTCATAACATGACAGTGATCCAAAACATTCTTCTTGGTTCTGAGAAAATGAATTTTCTAGGTGCTACTGACTATAAAGATTCACGAAAAAAGTTAGAAGATTTAACAAAAACCTATAACCTCGAAATTGATTTAGATCAAAAAATTGAAGACATTACTGTTGGTATGCAACAGAGAGTTGAAATTTTAAAAATCTTATTTAAAGATGCCGAAATTCTCATTTTTGACGAACCAACGGCCGTTCTTACTCCAACAGAAATCGAAGAATTTGAAAAAATACTTCTTAAACTTAAAAACTCTGGAAAGACCATTTTATTAATCACCCACAAACTTAAAGAAATTAAGGCAGTGGCTGATCGATGTACAATTATCAGAAAAGGTAGATATATTGAGACTGTTAATGTTGCCACAACACTCGAAGAAGAGTTAGCAACAAAAATGGTTGGTCGTTCTATAGATTTTAATTTAATTAAAACCCCAATTAAGTCTAGAGAACCTATTTTAAAATTATCTAATATCTATTTAAAAAATAAAAAAGGCATAAATAAGCTTAACAATTTAAACCTTGAAATATTTAAAGGTGAAATTTTTGGAATTGCTGGTGTTGACGGAAATGGGCAGAGAGAATTATCTGAAATGTTATTTGGATTAAGACAATTTGATCAGGGGGAATTAATCTATAATGGAGAATCCCTTAAAAATCTTAATCCCGAAGTGGCCCACGCTAAAAAAATATCAATGATCCCAGAAGATCGACATAAAACAGGCCTTGTACTTGATTACAGTATTGCTGATAACTGTATTTTACACGACCGTGCAAAAAAACCATTTTCAATTAATGGTCTCTTACAATTTAAAAGTATTTATTCATACGCAGATAAACTAATTAAACGTTTTGATATTAGACCAAATGATTACTCTAGAAAAGCTTCTGAGCTTTCTGGTGGGAATCAACAAAAAATTATTTTGGCCCGTGAAATTGAACACAATCCCAATATATTAATTGCTGTTCAACCAACTCGCGGCCTTGATGTTGGCGCAATTGAAGTCATTCACAGAGAGCTACTCGCTTTAAAAGAAAGCGGAAAAAGCGTTATCTTAATTTCATTTGAACTCGATGAAATCATGGCCCTCTCAGATCGCATTGGTGTTATCTATAACGGATCAATCAATCAAATTTTTGAAGGGGAAGCCATTAATAGGAATGCCATTGGTTTATCAATGATCGGAAATATAAAGAAAACAGGAAGTGCAACTTGAAACTAACCACTACCTTTATTGCCATAGTATTAGGTTTTCTAGCTGGCGCCATTATCTTAAACCTAACCGGCGTTTCAGCAATTGAGGCCTATACAGAAATGTTTATGGGGGCGATTTCAAAACCCAACTATATTTCAACAATCATTGTTCGCTCCACTCCCCTAATTCTCACAGGCCTCTCAGTTGCTTTTGCCTTTAAGACAGGACTTTTTAATATTGGAGCCGAGGGACAATTTATCATTGGATCATTAGCGGCTGCATTTTTAGGATTAAAACTTAATTTTCCTTGGTTTATTCAAGTTCCGGTAGTCATGATGCTAGCAACACTTATTGCTGGCTTCTATGGTGGAATAAGTGGTTATCTTAAAGCACGCTTTGGCGTTCATGAAGTTTTATCAACAATTATGTTTAATTGGATTGCCCTATATTTTTCAAACTGGGCCCTGATGTCTCCCATCATGCATAGGCCTCACACTGAAACCAGTGAATTTATTTTACCTCAAACTTCAATCACAATTCTTGAAGAATGGAAAATAAGTGAAGCTGGTATGAATTTCTTTATGGAGAACCCAAGCTTAGGTCAATTTTTTAGATCTCCTATTAATCTTGGAATTATCATAGCAATTATTGCAGCAATCCTTGCTTGGTATATTTTAGAAAAAACAACTTTTGGTTATGAACTTAAAGCGGTTGGATTTAACCCCAATGCCTCTAAATATGGTGGAATAAAAGTAGAAAAAAGGCTAACTCAATCAATGTTCATATCTGGAGCATTAGCAGGACTTGCTGGAGCTACTCATGTGATGGGAGTTTCTAAAAACGTTGCCATCCTTGCCGGCCCTGAAGGCTATGGTTTCGAAGGAATCGCAGTAGCACTTATCGGATTAACTCATCCAATTGGAACCATTATCTCTGGATTTTTCTTAGGGACTTTAAAATATACTGGTCAAAAATTGCAATCAAGCATGGAAGTTCCATCTGAAGTCATAACTCTCATGATCGGGGCCATTATTTTTTTCTTGGCCCTTGAACCAATTATGAATAAACTGTTTTCACATATTAGAAAAAAATATTCCAAAGGAGCTTCATCATGACTGAAATAGCTTTCATCCTTGGAACGACTTTGATGTACGCGACTCCCCTAATCTTTGGAAGCCTTGGTGGAGTTTTCTCGGAAAGATCTGGTGTCATAAACATAGGTCTTGAAGGTTTAATGACCTTCGGTGCTTTTATGGGTTCATTAATTGCCGTTAAAACTGGAAATATTTGGTGGGCATTTTTTGGAGCAGGATTAGCAACCATTCTTCTAACACTTTTACATGCCGTTGCTTCAATTGAATTTAGAGCAAATCAAGTAATCAGTGGAATGAGTTTAAATTTCATTGGCCCGGGCCTTGCCCTATATTTATGTCGCTATTTTTTTGAAGGTGCATCAATTACTCCACCCTTAAATCTAGAAAATAAAATTCCTAAGATTAGTGATCAATTACTTTTTAATAGTCAAATAATGGATTTAATTTTTAATCAGTATCTAACAGTTTATATAGTTTTTGCGGCGGTATTAATTGTAACTTATATCCTTCTAAAGACTCCTTTTGGGCTTCATTTGTCTGCAACAGGCGAACACCCAAAGGCCATAAAAACTCAAGGAATGAATCCAAAATTTTATCAATACATAGGCGTTATCTCATCTGGTCTCTTAGCTGGTCTTGGAGGAGCAAGCATGTCGCTTGCACTTGTTTCAAATTTCAGACCGACACTTATTTCTGGACACGGTTTTATCGCTCTTGCGGCACTTATTTTCGGAAAATGGCATCCAGTTGGAGCAACCCTAGCTTGTTTATTTTTTGGATTGGCCCAGGCTTTAGTTGTTTATTTTGGTGGTCTAGAAAGCTTTGCTATTTCAAGTCAACTCCTGGCACTATTTCCTTACTTAATGACAATCATCATTTTGGTGGGATTTATTGGTAAAGCTGAGTCGCCGAGAGCACTTGGGCAGCCGTTGGAGTAATAATATTAAGACGTCAGAAAATTTCAACCTTATTGAGCAACTTAATACCGAAAAAATTTTTCGAGTTGTAATTCTAGTAATTATTTTCTTTACTTGTTATGCATTTTATTACGACTTCTATATGCATAATATGCCTTTTACGCCAAAAAACCTAGGGGTCAAACTTTTTTTTATCATTGTACCTTTGATTTTTTTATTTCCAAATTCAATGGTTACAAAGTACCAACGAATTTTAATTCTTATCGGTATTTTCACTCTCTACTGCCCTTATTACACCTACAACGTTTCCATTGTTTATATATTTGCCTCTATCCAAGTTTACTTTGTAATATCCAATATACTTTTACTAAAAAAAAGAGATTACTTAATTTATTCATTTCTTATTTTTGTCTCTTCTATTATTGCAGCTATCTATTCAAAAAACCCCTATTCCACCAATCCATACTTAGATTATGTTAGAGAAGATTTCATTGAAAACTTCATCAGTCTTTATGCCTTGTGCTTTTTAAGTTATTTTTATTCTCATTCAAAAAGGATTGATTTTTTAATCAAAGAATTTCGTTTTTCAAGCCTCGGAAAAACATCAAGCTTTCTCATTCATGAAATGAGTAAACCAATGCTTGCTAGTTCAGAAAATGAAAGTAAACAAGATCTCAAGGAGCTTATCAATCTCTCTCGCGTTATGATGGGAGGATCAATCCCCTCCAGCGAATATCAAGAAATTAATATATTTGATGAAGTAGATAAATTAATACAAAGATTTATTCCAGCAAGTATCCAGGGCGATTATCCAATTAAAATTAAAATTGATATCGACAAAAATAATACTTTTTTTACCTCGCCAAAGGCATTTGAAATAATTATTTCAAACTTACTAAAGAATGCAATTGAATCCCTTGCTCCGTTTGTTGACACACCAAAAGCTTTGGACACAGATAAGTTTACAATTTCAATTGGCTTCGATAAATCGAGTGATAAATCTTGTCAAACCTTAACTATAACTAATTTTATATTAGATGAATCCAACTTAAAAAATTACAAGAACTGGGATGAAATTAATTACACTACTAAAAAAAGTCATCATGGGGTTGGTCTTTATATAGTTAAAACATTAGCAGAAAAAACCAATTTAAAAATAAATAAGAATCTTAAAGATGACCTAATATCCTTTGAGATTAGTTATAAAAATTGACCAAAAACCGTATCTATACCCGATAAATATTTAATTAAGTCCATTTGTGTATTTTAAAAATATCAAGCACTTATCTTAACAAATTTTTTCTTTAGTTTGCACAAGCCCCCTATAACGAAAATTATTTCGAAAAAAGGGAAAAAATTATGATTAACGCACAAAAGTACTATGTTAAACTAGAGCAAGCTGGATTCACCAAAGAGCAGGCCCAAATTTTAGTAAATGGATGGATTGACATGATTCAAGATAATCTCACCACGAAGTCAGATCTCAGAGAATTTCAACTTGTTAATAAAACTGAAATGATTGAACTGCGTGCAGAATTAAAGCATGATATCCAAGAACTACGTTCTGAGTTAAAACAAGACATTCTAGAGCTGCGTGCGGAATTTAAACATGATCTCCAAGAGCTACGTACTGAGTTAAAACAGGACATTCAAGAGCTGCGAAAAGAACTTAAAGGTGAAATTCAAGAATT
>CAYWBR010000037.1:0-24938 GCA_964456675.1 uncultured Bacteriovorax sp.
TTTTAAACCAGCACCAAAAATCAAAAGAAATATAATTTGATTACGTCTTGCCAGAAGTTCTGTCATTTTGTCAGTTGATCTGCCTTCTTCTACAAGCGCTTCCCAGAACGTTTTAACGTCTACTAAGGGAGTTGGCCTAGGGATGTCTAAAAATTTTGGAGAAGTTGGCAGCTTTCTTACTGGATTAGAACTAATAAGTGCTTTACCAAGTAAAAAATCAAAAAAGATTCTAAGAGCTTGTACGCGACGTCTTCTAGAATTATCTGAGGTATATCTTTTTTCTAAATACTCGCCGTAGTGGCCCACTAGATTTTGGTCAAATTCTGTAACCGCTAATGTCTTTTGGTGCTCTATTAAATAGAGGTTAAAACAATCAAGGTCAGTCTTGTAGTTTTTTAAAGTATTTTGACTTTTTCCTTGGATTTTTAAATTGCCATAGAACTCTTGTTGAAGATCAATGAGTCCGGTGGGAAGAGCATTAGGGAGAGTGGCTTTGTAAGCCTCTGTTATTCCAGTGGGTTGTTGAATAGTTTCCATAATCCTACTTATTTTATGTTGTGTGTGTGTCTATTAAACTCGTGTGGCTTCCTTATACAGAAAAATGGGTAAAAAGTACAAGCTAAAAAACTAATGGCTTGTCGTCTTATTTGTTTTAATGCTAGAAAGCGTTATTAAAATTTGGCAATGTCCAAAAACGTAACTGTAAAAAATTCAATAATTTGTAAATTCTTGCGGAGCAAGCGATGACCTTAACTGTGACCAATGGACACAATTTACCTGATTGTAATTCGAACAATGTCACAGTGTGTTCATACTTAAAATCACTCTACAGTACGCTGTCAAACGGAAAAAAAATTTCCGATCATGACCAAGACCAATTTGAAATATTTTTAAAAAACACAATTTGGAACTCTCATTTTTCTTATTCTCTGTTTCAATTAAAATTGGCCCTGACTCATTCAAGTTTTACCCATGAATGGGGAGAAAATTATCCATCAAATGAAAGGGTCGAATTTGTTGGTGATAGTGTTTTAAATTTAATTGTTGCCGAAATTCTTTATCAAAAATATCCGCTTTATAATGAAGGGCAACTCTCAAAATTGCGAGGAGCACTAGTAAATGAAGATGAATTGGCCATGGTCGCAAAAATTTTAAAGCTACCAGATTCGTTATTTTTGGGTAAAGGTGAAATTAAAAAAAGTGAAGTAGCAAAATCAACACTAGCAGATGCTGTCGAAGCTATTATTGGCGTGATCTATTTATCTGAGGGATTTGATGGAGCAAAAAAATTTATTGAAAAAACGCTTAATCTGTATGAGCAAGAATCAGGTATTAAATTTATAGATGAAAAACGATTAATTGATTTTGATCCGAAATCTATTCTTCAAGAAAAATTGCAAAAAAAATTCGACAAGATCCCTGACTATCGAGCTATGGAAATTTCTCAAGGAAATTTTCGAGTGGAGTTATGGATTGGAGATGATTTGTGCTTAGTGAAATCAGGTAATAATAAAAAAGTAATCGAAAAAGAATTGGCAAAAGAATATTTACAAAAAAACATTTTATAACGGACAACTAAGTCTAGTGATGAGGAGGACCCATGCTTATTTTAGATCAACACCCGCATAATAAATCTGTGATGGTATCAGTATTAGGAGCGCCTAATGTTGGCAAAAGTACATTAATTAATTATTTAGTGGGGATGGATTTAAGTATTGTTTCAAATAAGCCACAAACAACAAGAAATAAGTTTCACTGTGTTTTTACTGTAGATCGTACAGAAATTATTATGGTAGACACTCCGGGGCTACATAAATCTAATCAAGAAATTAATAAGCGCTTAAATGAACAAGCACGAGAAGGGACAGAAGGTGCCGATTTAAATTTATTACTGATAGATATCTCCAGAGAAATATTGCCTCAGTTTGTGGAGTTTAAAGAAAACATAGAAGTAGATTTAGGCCCTACTTGGGTTGTTTTTACTAAAGCAGATAAAGTTGAGAGCGCCGAAAATCTTCCTTTAAAAGAAGTAATTGAAAAGGCCAAAGAAGTAATACCATCAATTGAAAATTATTTTGTTATATCAACTAAAGAGCAAACTAATGTGCATATTTTAACCGGAGCCTTAGTGGATGCTGCAAAACCCGGACCTCACCTGTATCCAGGGGGGGATGTTTCAGATAAAAATCAAAGATTTTTTGTAACTGAATATATTCGCGAGCAAGCCTTTGAGTTGTTAAAAGACGAAGTACCGTATGAGATAGCAGTAGTTATTGATGAATATAAAGATATCAAGTCAAAGAACGATCCAGAAAATTTTGAATCACATATTTCGGCATCAATTCTAGTAAATCGACCTTCGCAGCGAGCGATTGTCATTGGATCAAAAGGTGCAATGATTAAAGAAATTGGAACACGTGCTAGAATGAAAATTGAAGCAATGACAGGTTCGCCTGCACATTTAAATTTACACGTTAAAGTTTCACCAAAATGGTTTAAGAATAATTTTGTGCTTGAAGAGATTGGGTTACCGCGGGCAAAAGATTCAAACCGTGTATGGAAAAAGAAATAGTATTAAAGTAAAAAAAATTGGTGATTTATGAAAAATAATGAGAATAAAAGATCGATGGTAATCTCCTTAATTGGCAGACCTAATGTAGGTAAAAGTACCTTATTTAACCGCTTAATGCGCAAAGGTCATAAGGCAATAACTTATGATGAGCCTGGTGTTACTAGAGATCGGCACTACGGAATTGCAAATTTCGATATTTTGGGTGAATCAGTTGCCCGTGATGCGATCTTAGTTGATACGGGGGGGTTTTACCCAACAAAAATAGAAGAAAAATCTCTTAAGCAAAAAGACCAAATTGCAACTAAGTTTTTTAATATCATGACAGAGCAAGCAAAGATTGCGATAGATGAGTCTGATCTTATTTTGTTTGTCGTTGACGTTAGGGAAGGTGTACTCCCTTTTGATCATTCCATAGCAGATTATGTAAGATCCAAAGGGAAAAATTTTTGGTTAGTGGTTAATAAGTTTGACACAGAAAATCAAGCTGGCGATGAATTAGAATTTTATGCGTTAGGAATTGACGAGAACCAATTAATTACAGTGTCGGCAGAACATGCGTTGGGTTTAAATGAATTAAGATCGCGCATTCATACAGAGCTTCTTACATTCGAGAAATTATCTTCAAGCTTATCACCTTCTCTTTCTAAAGGCGTAACACCAAGAGAAAACGTAGTTGGAAAAGTTGCCCTCATTGGCGCTCCAAATGCTGGAAAATCAACATTGTTAAATCAGTTAGTTGGAAGCCAAAGAGCATTGGTAAGTGAGATCCCTGGTACAACCGTTGATCCAATTGAAGGTTTTTTTGATTTGTTTTTTGGCCCAGTTGACGCAAAAAAATTAGATGCTTCTAAGTCTAATCCTGAAATTGCTAAAACTGATGGTTTATTATTAAAGCAGTACGAAGAGTTTAGGAAAAATAACTCAGACGTGTTTGAAGAGATGATGAAAAATTATCTAATAGAGGACGAAGCCGTAGGTGAGAAAAATTTAGATAACTACGATGAATATGAAGGACTCGATCTTTTAGGCGAAACAGATGATTTTCTTCTAGCGAATTTAGAGAACGAAAAGAGCGAAGATAAATCTTTAAATTATGAAGAATTCGAAAGTGCTCCCAATGATTTTGCCGATGAATTTCAACAGGATTTGGACGAAGATTGGGAAGAAGAAATGTATGAGACGGTATTTTCAGACGACGATTCTGAAAGTCAATTTGATGAATTTGGCGAACATGATGAATATGATGAAGAGGATAAAAATTATGCCCCTCAGACAACGTATTCGCATCTGACAAATAATAATCAAAAGCATACACCTGATACTTATGAAGGATCTTTTTGGAGAAGTGTGCATTTAGTTGATACCGCAGGAATAAGAAGACAAAAATCCGTCGAAGGATTCATTGAAGAACAGTCAGTCTATCGATCACTGAGATGTATTACTGAAAGTGATATAGTTATTTTTATGGTGGACGCAACGATTGGGATTTCTCATCAGGATCGTCGACTTTTAGATATTGCTCTTGAGAAAGGCAAGTCTGTTATTGTAGGTCTTAATAAAATTGATCTTCTTAAAGAGAAACTTCCTGATGAAAAAGCAAAAAAGCAATGGCTGTCTGATCTACGCGATTCAATTCCATGGCTTTATTATTGTGATCTGATACCGATGTCGGCAAAGTACGGAAAGCATATATCTAGACTAAAAGATTCATTAAAAAAGACAATTATGATTAGGCGTACTTCGATTCCGACCGGGGTTTTAAATCGAACACTTTTAGAGATTATCGAAAGTCATCCGATTGTTCTGAAACAATCTGGAGGTAAGCGTTTAAAAGTTAAGTATGCTTCTATGGTAAGATCTGATCCTCCTACATTTTTACTGTTCTCTAATCGTTCTATGGGGATTCCTGATAATTATAAGAGTTACTTAAAAAATGGATTAAGAAAAGAGTTTGGTCTAGATAATACTCCTATACATTTAGTATTTAGAACAGGTGAAGATCTTACGAAGCGCTTGCATAAGAGAATGAAACAAATTTAAACGAATACTCCACATTTTGCTTATTAAATATTGAGTGAAGTGTGGGGAGTTCTTTTAAATAATATAGCCTTCCATCTTTTTAATTTCGATTAAAATTTCAATGTCACCAAGCTCAGTTGTCATGACTAGTTGAACAATCGGGACAATTGGTTTGATGGGAAATGGTAAAACTTCAAATTTAGGGAATGCTTTATCAAAATTATACCCTGATTGGTTGAGTTCTATTTTTGCTTGGCCGTAGATCATATTAACTATTTCTCCGGCAAAATCTTTATTTTCCTCATTGATTTCATTGTCTTCAGTCATTAAAAGTCTATTAACTATATTCAGATATGTTCTCTGGTCAAAGTGAATATAGTAATTACCTTGGAATAAATTAGACTCTAGTGAAATAGATCCTCGTATCGCATATGGTAGCATTACTTCATTTTTCCGAACCAATCTAGGCTTTTGAAACTGAATACTATTAACAGCGCAAAAGTCATGTAGAATTTTTTTTGTCGCATCAGTAAAAATTTTTAAAAACGCAACGTTCATGCGTGTTTCTCGATCTACTTCTGATGGTGTGTTTTTTTCCTTCAGTGCGAGATGAATATTTTTTGAGAGTTCTTCGGGAAGTATCGGTGCTGTGATTAAGTTGATTTTAAAATCACTTAAAATTTTTAATATATCTTTAAAGGTCTCAAATTCTTTACTTACGAAAAAAATATGTAATTTAGACTTATAAATACTCAAGTATTTTAGAAGGATTTGAATGTCTTTAGCTGAGTAGGTATCATCAACAATAAAAACATCGTGATCAGTGGAGCTAAGAGCTGAAATAGCATCAGAGCGATTATTAGAAATTTCAACAATTGTTTCTTTTTCTGCGCGTAAATTTGCAGCTAGCTCTTTTCTCCAATCTACTAAATTTGAAAGCACTAGTATTTTTCTCAGATAATATTCCAATTTTTTAAATCTATCTTAAGTTTAAAATTATAATTTTAGTATATCATGAACTAAGATTTTGTTGTGTAAACAATTTATCATCAATAAACAAATTTGGAGCGTATATGTCTTTTAGAGTCGTAGTTGCAGAGGATAATGACCAGTTACGAGAAATGATTCAAATGATTTTAGAAACCATGGATATTGGACATAATGTAGTGATTGATTATGCACGAAATGGACTAGAGGCATATAAGTTATTGCGTGAATCTTGTTATGATTTACTAGTTACAGATTTAAATATGCCAAAAATTGATGGTGAGTCATTGTTGGAGATTAGGCGAGATCCAAACTTTAAATCACATTTGATGAAAGTATTAATACTTGCCGGTGACCCGAAGGCCGTTCAGCATTTGTATAGTGATTCAGTATTCACTCTTCCTAAGCCATTTGATGCCGAAAGGTTTATAAAATTATTAAAAATAATTTTGTTTGAAAAATAGGAAATTTTCAAAGACCAAAGCGCTTAAAGAACTTGATTATAAGCTTTGTTGCATCTGGGCCATTTGGGTCGTTGTAGGGATAGTTTTTATCACCACCGGACCATGCATGGCCTAAATGGTTAATCATGTATCGTTCTATAAATGTTTCTTTAAATTTATTTGTTACTAAGAACTGTGTGTATCCGTATTTATTTGAGTCATTCACTACATTTACTGATTTTTCTAAAAAATATGAATAGTCTCTTTTTCCATTATCCAGGTAATCGTTATATACCTTCATTTGGTTTTCGATTTGAAATGCATGTACAGGGCTCATTAGGGGCCCATTATTTCCATGGAAAATAATGATCGGCATGGATTTTGGTCGATCGGTAATGAGGGCACATGCAAAGCCTTTAAATGCTGATATCCAAGGGGCAACAGAAGGTCCATTAACGGTAACTTCTTCGTAATCTAGGGCAATGTTTGTAGCGTTGTACATTACTCCATCATGGCTTGCCAGAGCTTTAAATTTATCAGGGTAGCAATTCCCTAGAATATTAACCATTCCGGCCCCAGAACTCATGCCGGCAGCGAATACTCGTTTTTGGTCAATATCGTATTTATTTATTACTTCATCGGTCATGAGTTTAATGACCTCTGGCTCACCGGCCCTCATGTTGTTTGCCGGTAAAACCCAGTTCCAGCATTTGTAGGGATTATAGTTTTTATTTTGTTCAGGCAAGAGAAGAAGAAATCCTTCTTTTTCACTCATTTCAACCATGCGCGACCCGCGTGCAAAATCGATGGGGTCTTGCTCGCACCCGTGAATAAAAACAACTAAGGCAGAATTTTTTTGGGAAATAGCTTTGGTTGGAATATATAGATGGTAATTTCTTACGCCGTAAATGCCAGCATTAACACCCTTGTGCCACTGGCCTTCTGCGTGAGAGTCACTAATTAAAATATTACTGATTAATAAAGAAGTTACAAAAGTTAGAGCAGTGCTCAAAAATTTATAAAAGTGAATGGAGCGCATTCGCATATTCCTTTTAGCTGTTTATATTAATTTATTTGGAGGTCCGATATTAAACATAAGCTTCTGAATCGTCGAGTTTCCTCTTTGTATGTCAGAAACTGTAAGAAAAATTTCTTAAGAGCTTGTCATTTTTACATGCATCTTATGCTTTTTTTAAGCTAGAAAAGTTATAATTTATAAAAAAACATGACTTGAATGCTTGACACAAAAGCTTGTTGGAGGGAGTGTTTAAGGCCCTAATACGCAGAGGAAAAATATGAATAATACTATTTATGCCCTACCTGGCTTTGCTTGTAGTTCAAAGATGTATGCGCCCTTACAAACTAGGCTTTTAGGGTCAAATTACAATTTTATGTCGTTTGATAATTGGGGATTTGGTGAATTGATTTCTTTGCATCGTAATAGCTATTCAATTAAAGAGCTCGCGGAGTATCATTGGTCATTAATCGATGAAAAAAATTTGAACCAGAGTAACGATTTAGTTCTTTTAGGAGCTAGTATGGGAGGATTTATTGTGCAGGAAATGTGTGCACAAAGACCTTCTGCTGTTAAGTCTATTATTTTTCTCTGTACCTTAGGGCCAAGTGTTAATGGCTTTATTGCTCCCTTGGCGCTAAGTGAAGAGGGGTTGCGAGCATTTTCAAAATTTTCTAGCGAAGAGCGAGCATTGTTTGGTACAGAGGGGACAGTTTATCCGGGGCTTAAAGAAAAAAATCCAGAAGTTTATCAAAGTATTTATCGCTATCGATTAGCTAATATCTCAGATGTCGAAGACCAGGTGGAGCAAAATAAAGCGGCAATTAATTATCTAAATGGATCTCTAAATTTTGAAAAAATAAGTAGAATTCCTACTTTGTGCCTGCATGGAGAGAACGATCGTTTTGTTCATCCAGAAAATGCTGAAATTTTAAAATCAAAATTTGAATTTTCTAATAAGACGCTGATTCCAGAAAGTGATCATTTCTTTTTTATGGAAAAACCTGATTTGGTTTATAGAGAAATAGATATTTTTTTAAAAAATAATAAATAAATTGAGGGATGAATATGGAAAATAAAATAGGAATTAAAAGTATGGCCGTGTGGCTACCGCCTGAATTTGAAACAGGTGAGGATATTGCGATAAAGGCCAATTTACCTTTACATGTGGTAAAAGATAAAATGGGTATAGTTAGAAAATGTCGGGCAACGAGCGAAATGCACCCTAGCATGATGGCAGTTGAGGCGGCAAAAAAAGCTTTATATGGTATCGATCCGTTAAGTGTCGATATGGTGATATGGACAGGATCGGAATATAAAGACCATATTGTTTGGTCAGCGGGGATATTTGTGCAACGTGAACTTGGATTAAAAAATGCTTTTGCATTTGATATCGGTGCCCGCTGTTCGAATAAAATATTAGGGCTAGTGATCGCTAAATCTATGATGGAATCCAACCCGCATTTGAATAGAGTTTTGTTGGCAGGTGGGCATAAAACTGGGGACCTTGTTAATTATAATGATCCTAGTTCACGTTTTTTATATAACCTTGCCGATGGAGGCTCTGCCATTTTGTTGGAAAGAGGTGCTAAAAATGAATTACTATCTTCATCTATTGTAACAGACGGAGACTTTAGCTTAGATGTCATCGTACCAGCGGGAGGAACTAGATTGCCTTTAAGGTCTAATCCAAGGCAAGAGGACACTTATTTACAGGTGCCGGACGTAGAGGGAATGCGGCAGCGATTAGAGAAAAGTTCAATTCAAAATTTTTTGAAAGTTATCAAAGACGCAAGCTCTCGCTCAATGAATAAGCCAATTGACTATCTAGCACTTTTACATATGAAAAAATCGGCCCATGATGAAATTGTAAAATTGTGCGAATTAAAAGATGAGCAATCAATTTATCTAAATCATTTTGGACATTTCGGTGCTCCTGATCAGGTTCTGTCAGTTGGATTGGCCGAAAGACAAAATAGATTAAAAATTGGTGACCACGTCTGTTTGGCATCCGCAGGAATTGGCTACACCTGGTCTGCAATTTCATTTAGGTATGAAGTCCCTACATTTAACCAAAATTTGCATAGTGATTTGGATTATTAGTTTATCGTTTTTAATAATAAAAATAATTAAAAAAGGAGAATTTTATGCGTGGTTTAACAAATAAAAGAGTATTTATTACTGGTGCTGCCTCTGGAATTGGGCGTGCTACAGCAGAGAGATTTTTTGCAGAAGGATCTGAGCTTGTTTTAATTGATATGCCATCATTAGAAGAAGCAGAGCTTACAAGTTTGTTTAAAGAGCGCATGACTTACATTCAAGGTGATATTACAACTCTTGAAACTCAAAAAAAGATTCAAATAGAAGTGGATAAAGGTATTGATGTCCTTGTCAATAATGCTGGTATCACAAAGGATTCAACTCTTTTAAAAATGACTGATGAGCAATGGGATCAAGTGATAGCTGTAAATTTGACGGCCATTTTTAAACTTACAAGAATGGCCGCAACTAAAATGAAAGCAGCTGGTGTTGGTGGCGTTATTCTAAATGCAGCATCAGTAGTAGCTCATTATGGTAATTTTGGACAAGTCAATTATTCAGCAACAAAAGCAGGAGTAATTGCTATGACAAAGACACTAGCAAAAGAATTAGGAAAAGATCAAATTCGTGTTAATGCTGTTGCACCTGGTTTTATAAAAACACCGATGGTTGCCAAAATGCCCGAAAAAGTAATCGCAATGATGGAAGAAAAATGCCCAATGAAACGAATGGGCGCGCCTGCGGAAATCGCTGCGGCATACGCATTTTTAGCATCGGATGATGCCAAGTATATAAATGGAACAACTCTTAACGTTGATGGTGCTACGGTTTTGGGATAATAACCAATGTCAGTTGTAACACATTATTTAGAAAAACATGCTGATGAATCTGCACCGTTGATTGTAATGATTAATGGTATTCTTGCAGACTATCAAAGTTTTGATGGTGCAGTATTTTATGCCAGGGATTATGCCCATGTTTTGCGCTATAATTGTCGTGGCCAGGACCAAGCAGACTATACTCAATGTAAAGGTAATGATGTTAATACAATATCGCTGAAGGACCATGTCAGTGATTTAAAAACATTACTTGGGGTAATACTGCCCACTCTAAAAGGCGTAGAAACAGTTTTTTTAGTCGGTCTTAGTAACGGTGGGCGAATTGCACTAAAAGCCTGTGAGGATGAAGATTTTGTATCTTTTTCTAAAATTAAAGCGGTAGTTGCACTTGACACTTATGATGAACTCTCACCACTTTTGTACTTGAAACTAAATAGCTGGTATGAAGCGACATTAATAGGAGGCGCCCTTCATCGTTTTGATGTTGCATCTCCGTGGATTTGGGGAGAAAGTTTTTATAATGATAAATCAGAGATCATTTTAAGTTTTAGACAAAAAATTTTTGATGGTCTCAACGCACAAAAATCTATGGATGTTTTAGGGCTTTTAAAAGGTGCCCTTAAAAACCAATCGGATGATGATAGGGTTAAATTGAGAAAAATAAATCTTCCCGTGTATCTTATAGTCGGTACGGAAGATTTATTAACGACGCCATCCCTCCATCGAGAAATGTTTGCCAAGTTAGGTAATGGCAAACTTACAGAGGTGGAAGCAATGGGGCATGCAGGGTTAATTGAAAATCCTATGGTGATGAAAAACTACATTGTTCCTTTTTTACAAACGATACTTGAAAAAATTAAGGCTAGGCATTGTTCATGAAATGGATTGATTTTTTAAAAATAAATAGTGAAAAATTTAGTGATAAGATTGCACTTAAAGAACAGCGAACAGGCATATTTTTAAGTTATAGAGAGTTATTTAATCTGGTTAATAAAGTTGCGACTGTTTTAAGAAATAACGGTGTTAAAAAAGGAGAACCTTTTGCTTTATTAGCAACCAATAGGCTCGAACACTTAATTTACATGCTTGCCGCAAGTAGATTGAAAGCTATTTTTGTGCCAATGAACTTTAGGCTCTCAAAAAAAGAACTGGAGAATATTTTAGAAAACCTAAGGCCAACTCTTTTTATATTTGATGAAGTGAATGGATTAGAAGTTGCGTGCTCTTTTGTTTCACTTCAAAAAATTAACCAAGAAGTGAATGCATTAGATATTTGGGATAACGAGAACTTTGATGATGCCTCTCTTGATGATCCTATTTTAATGCTTTTTACATCAGGCTCAACTGGAAACCCAAAAGGCGTGCTTTTTCATGGCAGAATGTTATTGTCAAATATGATTGAGACATGCCGAAATTGGAAATTAAGGGAGTCTGATATTACTTTAGTGGAAACGCCTTTTTTTCATACAGGTGGCTACAATGTTCTTTGTTTGCCTTTAATGTATATTGGTGGAACAAGTATTTTAGCAGAATCATTTAAGGCGGCCAATGTATACAAGACTATTAACGAGGATAAGATTACCGTCTATTTTGGTGTGCCAACGATGTTTCAAATGCTCTATGAAGACCAAGGGTTTTCTACCTGTGATTTTTCGAGCATTAGATTTTTTATCTCTGGAGGTGCCGCTTGTTCCGTGTCGTTAATTGAAGCCTTTCAAAAAGTAAATATTATGTTTAAACAAGGTTTTGGATTAACAGAAGTGGGCCCAAATTGCTTTTTATTAGATGAAGAGTTTTCTATTGTAAAGCAAGGCTCTATCGGAAAACCTATGCCGCACTCAGAAGTTGTTGTTGTTAATAAAGAAAATCAAAGAGTATCTTATAATGTACCAGGCGAGTTATTGATTCGTGGAGATCATTTGACTATGGGATATTATAAGGAGCCAAAAAAGTTTGAAGAATCTTTAAAGACGATTGATGGTAAAAAATATTTTGCAACTGGAGATTTAGTTCAATTTGATAATGAAGGTTTTTATTATGTGGTGGGTAGAATTAAAGATATGTACATTAGTGGAGGTGAAAATGTTTACCCTGGCGAGATTGAGAAGTTAGCGGTGACAATCCCCCAAGTACAAGACGCTGTCGTTGTTGCGGTTAAGGATTCAAGGTGGGGAGAAGTTGGACATATTTTTTTAAAAACAGATCGAGAGATTACTTTGCAGGAACTTAAAAATTATTTCGATGAAAAATTATCGCGCTATAAGTATCCTCATTATGTAACATGTCTTGCTGATTTTCCGGTGTTGGCCAATGGAAAAGTAGATAGAAAAAAAATGCAAAATATGGCAAATTGCTAAATACTGCCAAGACCATTTTTAAATGCATCGTTACTGTCGAGTTCTTCAATATCTCTTTGGTCGACAAACACATCTTCCTTTATATTTGTATTAGGAGGTATTGTTTTTAGTGATTCTATGTCAAAATCATTATCTTTTAGAAGGTATTGATCTTCTTTTATGACTAATCCTAAATTATTCAAATTAATGGTTTGTGAAGCGATATAACAGGCCATTCCATCAAATGATTTGCATGAATTTTCACTGGTGTTTTCGATGTCTTTTTTATTAGCTTCTTTTAGCGATAGAAATGTTTCCATAATTAAGATTTCTGAAGGTGGCCGATTTTGAAATTCATTGCGTATAATGGTCAATTGTTTTTTTGCCTCATTGAAATTACCTAGCCTAATATTAAATGCAGCGTGGAGTGCACTTTTTGTTCTTTGATCGGCTATTTGTTTGGATGAGATATTATTTAACATATCAATGCCATCTTTCCACTGGCCTAGTAGCCAGGAAAGCGGAATTCCTTTTTCTAATGCATTTATTGAATCTGCTTTTTTTTGTAGTGCCAGTTTAAAATGGCCAAAAGCTAGTTCGTACGCTTTATCGATGACACGAATATTGCCTTTTATATTTTCTGCATTCACTGAATCAACGTCATCGACAAATGATAGTGCTCGTTCGTAATTTTTTTCTCGCATATACATGAATGCGATCAATTCTCTTACTTTATAGGAGCCGTAAGAGCTCTCTGGAAGTTTCGAGATGATATCCAACGTGTCTTTTTCACGATTTAAATACAAGTTAATTTTAAGCCAAAGTTTTGCTATTTCATCATTGGTTAATATTTTTTCAGCATTGTATTTCAAATCACGATCCAGTGCCCCCTTATTTTTTTTAAATAAATTCAGCATACTGTTAAACCAAAATAATTCAGTGGGCGAGTGATTTTCTTCTTTTAAAAGGCAGTCTTTTTCCTCAGCTTTTAGATTCGCAATATTATTTTGGGCCATATTGGCAATAAGACTTAAGAGGCATAGTCCCTTGGTGTCACCACCTTTCATCTTTTTTAATTGTGCCAAATGTTTAAGTGTCGATTCATAATCATTATTTATAAAAGTAATAATTGCCATGTATCGTTTTTTTATCGCTCCAAGAGGAGATTGATTTTCATTTATTCGGTTTAAATAACCATTTGCTTTTTCAGTATCACCATTAATCAAGCTGAGTTTAGCGCTTTGTAGGTCTTTAATATTTCGGGCCCGATTATTTTCATCAACAGATTGAAATACTTCGCTAATTTGGTTTTCAAATAGTTCGTCAAATATATCATTATCATCAAAATATATTTCTCGTGCGCTAATGGTTTTTTGAAAAAAAATAAGAAAAATAAAAATCAATAACAGTAAATAATTGACTATTTTGCTTTTTGTGTCTTTGTGTATTGGCGTGTTCATTTGCTAAGTATTTCGGATTTTTAGCCGATATCTTTAGCAAATGAGATTTATATTAAATTTATGCCATTTTAATTATTTTAAAAAAATCACCTTAGCATTAAGGGTTTTTTTATTTTTGCTATGTTTGATTTTAGTAAATTTTCAAGTGCAAGCCTTAGTTTCTTTAGAAAGTGTAGTTTTAGGTGATTTTTCTGAAAAGTTTTCTAAAGATAAAGATCCACTTGATTATATTTTTAATCGCGAAGAAAATCTGTCAGGATTAGAAACAAGAAAATATCGTGAAAACCTAAGTCTATATCGAGGTTTTTATGAAGAAGGAAAGAATTTATTAAATCAATGCAAAGTGCCCTATGAATTACGTTATGAAAGCATTTGGCATAAGTCTCAAGTAAAACGCGCTCTCGGTTCAACTTTGCAATATGTTGTGCTTGATCTGTTGACCAGGGCCATTCCTACTTATGCAAAATATTTTGACTATCAAGCTACAGAATACGAGAAACTAACTTCTGGAATGGTGGATAGCTTTTGCTCTCAGAATCTTTCAATTATTTCTAAAAACACTTTGAAAAAAAATTTTATCTATCATTATAAAAATGATCCAAATTTTAGGCTACCTTCAATTGATGGCAATCCCTTATTTAGTGAAAACTTAAGCTCACTACAAAGTGCTAGGACTGCCATGGAGCATGAGTTTAAGATGGCCATGGATTTGTTTCGATCGGCCTGCTCTTGGAGCGGAGGTAGCGAAGATTATGGATTAATGACTCCACTTTTGAAACATCCTTCAATCTTTGCATTTTTGATAAGACAATTCGAAGGGCAAGTTCTTGAATGGAAGAGTTCCAATAATTCAATTTATAAAAACAAAACCGGAAAAGTTCTTAATGTATGGTGCGAGAACTTAATATGCAGAAGGGTTCTACCGTCTCATTTTAAAAATGTTGTTAATCGCATGTTAGGGTCAGAGAATTTGAGTGAAGATTTAAAAAAACTATACTGTGAAGAAATACTATCTCTTGATTACGATCTAAAATCCACACTGGATCAAAGTCTATTAAAACTTATGAAGCTAAGAAGTTTTGAGTCAGAAAATCTCTTAACTTCTTATATGATCTCACTTCTAACCGGTGTACCAGATTTTATTTTGCGTGCAAAAAATCTTAATGAATTAGAAGAAGTTTTTCGCTCAAGTGTTGATAGTAACTGGAGTGTTTGGGCAAAAAAACAAATAGAAGAAGTACAGCGTGATGTTTATTATGAGGAGCCGCTAACTCTAGAGTTAGCACGAACTCGTAAAAATTTTGATGCATTTTCTAATAATATAGATATGTACTTTGACGTCAATATGGGAGAGTTTGATAGGTCTGTGGTTAATACGGGAAAAGTAAAAGCGACTTTTCGCTTTACGCTACCGACTCAGTTAATTAAGTATATACATCGTGAAATAATTGGCATTGATCCGCGGGATGTTGTTGCAAAAGAAAATTTCAGAAAAAGAATTAGAGCACAGCTGGAAGATCATATAATTGATTTGAAAAATAGTTTTTTAGTGGTTCCTTGGAAAGGGGATTTAACCAGTTTTATTGGCGATGAATTAATTGAGCAGGTTGCGCTAAAAGAGGGAAGTGCCCTTAATTCAATGAAAGATAAAAATACTAGGGTAAATATACATTTTTATTTTGGCACTTTTGCTCTAAAATCTATTAAACATATGTACAGCGTTCAAAAAGATCAGCGCTTGAAACCTTGACAAATTAGTATCGAATCTTATCTTTCATTCATATAGCATTGCGAACTTAATTTATAATAAAATGGATTAGTAGATTGAAAAATATAAAAAATCCCAAAACGTCAAAGGTGACTAATAAAACATCAGAAACAGACGTGGTAGTAGTTTCAGATGAGTTATTTCCAGTGGAGCGTCTTTCTTCTAATAATGAATTAGATGTGGATATTAGTGACCAAGGCACTGACACTCTCAAGCCCGTAAGAATAGACCAAGTAGTTACCCATGAAGATGCACTAACTGCTTACGTTAAACAGCTATCTAAATACAAACTTCTTTCTATTGAAGAAGAAAAAGAGCTTGTTGCGGTTTTGGAAGAAACTGGCGATGTTGAAGTTGCAAAAAAGTTAGTTTTGGCAAATTTGCGTTTAGTCGTGAAGATTGCCATGGAATATCGATCGGCTTGGCAAAACATGATGGATTTGATTCAAGAAGGGAATATTGGCCTAATGAAGGCAGTTTCAAATTACGATTCTTCAAAAGGTGCAAAGTTGTCCTATTATGCATCCTGGTGGATTCGCTCTTATATTTTAAAATTTATTCTAGACAATTTTCGATTAGTTAAGATTGGCACCACTAATGAGCAGAAAAAATTGTTTTTTAATTTGCTCAAAGAAAAAGAGCGATTAATGAAATTGGGCATTGCTCCTGATGCAAAGCTAATTGGTGAGAATCTTGGGGTTTCTGAAAAAGCAGTGAAGGTAATGGAGGGGCGACTATCGAGCTCGGGAAGTGAGGTCAGTCTTGATTATAAACCTTCAGAACAAGGTACAAGCTTTGCGGAAACTCTTATAGATGAAGCAGAATTATCTATGGATGAACGTTTAGGTGATCTTCAAAGTATTGAAATACTTAAAGAAAACTTACACAATTTTTTAAACGGGCTAAAAGATCGAGACCGGGAAATTTTTGAAAAGCGTCTTTTGTCAGAGGTTCCAGAATCTCTTCAGTCCATTGCTGACGAGTATGGGGTTTCTCGCGAGCGAATTCGTCAAATTGAAGAGCGTCTGATCAAAAATTTAAAGGTTTACATGTCGGAGTTCTTACGCTAGTATCCATGCACTAATAATCGCCTTTTTCTAGGTTTGGATAATAGGATCCATGCTTGGTCTTTGGTTTGGGAGAATTTATGATTACAAAAGCTGAAACAGCACAGTTAGTAAAAGAAATCGGTTCTGAATTTGGAACAGGCCCAACAGATACTGGTTCAACAGCAGTTCAAGTAGCGCTTCTTACAACAAGAATCAATAATCTTGCTCCACATTTTGAAAAAAATAAGCATGATTACCATTCAAACCGTGGTCTTTTAAAGATGATTGGTCAAAGAAAAAGACTTCTTGCGTATCTAGCATCTACAGATGCAACAAAGTACCAAGGACTTATTAAGAAGCTTGGCTTAAGAAAGTAAAAAAGCAAAAGGGGAACAAAAAAGTTCCCCTTTTTTTTTGTTTTGATTAAACTATATAAAGGGATTGATTCGAAACCGTTTTTTCCATGGAGATCCTCAAAGTGTATGGATTTGAGGGATAGATGAAAATGAAAGCTAGCGGTAGGTTTTTGTTTTGATTTATCTTTTAAATCCTCTCTTGGCCTCCTATATAAAAATCAAAGATCAATCAAATATTAATATTTGTTTCTTCGCTTATAGAAGAAACGTTTGGAGTTATTATGTTAAATAAGAAAATTGAATACCGCATGAACTATGGTGGTAAAGAAGTTGTTGTAGAAACAGGACGCCTTGCAAAGCAAGCTGACGGTTCTGTTCTAGTGACAAGTGAAGGTACGCAAGTTTTAGTAGCAGTTTGTTCTGCGAGAGACTTAAAAGATGGGCAAGATTTCTTCCCTCTATTAGTTGAATATACTGAAAAGTTTTATTCTGCAGGAAAATTTTTAGGTGGATTTAATAAAAGAGAAGCACGTCCTTCAACTGGTGAAATTTTAGCATCTCGTCTAATTGACCGTCCTCTTCGCCCAATGTTTCCAGGTGACTATATGTACGACACAGTAGTTACTTGTACAGTTTTATCGTACAATGAAAAAGGTGGGGATCCTGAAATTCTAGCAGGGCTTGGAGCTTCTGCGGCTTTATCAATTTCAAACATTCCTTTCCATGGACCAATTGGTGCTTGTAAAGTTGCTCGTATCAATGGCCAATATGTTCTAAACCCAACTCTTGCACAATGGGCCGAGTCTGATTTAGAAATCGCTATTGCTGCTTCTAAAGACGCTATTCTCATGGTTGAAGGTGAAGCTAATATTGTTCCAGAAAAAGACGTATTAGGTGCAATTTTCTTTGGTCATGATGCCATCATTGAATACTGTAAGCTTGTTGAAAAAATGCAAAAAGAAATTGGTAAGCCAAAAAGAGAATATGCTTCAGCAGGGCCAAATAAAAAATTATCTCAAGAAGTTGGAGTGAAGTTCTCTAGTGACGCGAGAGCAGCACTAGCAGTTAATGATAAACTTCAAAGACAAGATGCTGTTCGTGCACTTACAGCAAAAGTAAAAACTGCATTAGAAGCAACACCTGAGGCATTTGGTTTAACTGCCGATTCAAGCTTTGGAAAAGAAGCTTTCAAAGCTGTTGATGAGTTAATGTATAATATGATGAGAGCAGATATCCTTTTAGAAGGAAAGCGTATTGCTGGACGTGCTCTTAATCAAGTTCGTCCGATTGAGACAGAAACTTCACTTCTTTCTACTCCACATGGATCTTCTCTTTTTACTCGTGGTGAAACTCAAGTTTTATCAACTGTAACGATTGGTGGATCAACTGGCGACCAGATGTCAGATAGAATTTACGGATTAAACTACGATAAGTTCTACTTACATTATAACTTTCCTGCTTTTTCTGTTGCTGAAGCAAAAGGATCAAGAGGTGCTGGGCGCCGTGAGTTAGGTCATGGGAACTTAGCTGAAAGAGCGCTAAAAGCTGTAATGCCAACTGAACAAGATTTTAGTTATACAACTCGTATTGTGTGTGAAGTTTTAGAATCAAATGGTTCTTCTTCAATGGGTTCTGTTTGTGCGGGTTCTATGGCCCTTATGGATGCAGGTGTTCCAATAAAAGGTGCAGTTGCAGGAGTTGCCATGGGGCTGGTAACAGATGGTTCAAATTTTAAAGTTTTAACAGACATTTTAGGAGATGAAGATCATCTTGGGGATATGGACTTTAAAGTGGCAGGAACAACTGAAGGTGTAACTGCAATTCAGATGGACATTAAGATTACAGGTATTACTCGTAAGATTGTAGAAGATGCAATTGCTGACGCTTACAAAGGAAGAATGCATATCTTAGGAGAAATGGCGAAAACTATTTCTACTCATAGACCAAGCTTTAAAGCAGGTGTTCCAACGATTGTCTCTTTGATGATTCCAACAGATAAAATTGGTGCTTTAATTGGCCCTGGTGGAAAGAACATTAAGAAGCTTCAAGAAGATTTCAAAGTAACAATTGAAATCACAGAAGAAGGAATGGTTAAAATTCTTGGAACTGATAAAGATATATTAGACCAGTGTTCAACTCTTATTAATCTGCAGATTAACGGGCCAGAAGTTGGTGCAATTTATGAAGTAGTTGCAGTTTCAATTAAAGAATACGGAGCATTCGTTGATATCGCTCAAGGTGTATCTGGTTTAGTTCACGTTTCAGAAATTTCAGATGAAAGAGTGACTGATGTAAATGAATTTATTTCTGAAGGTGATCGCTTCAAAGTAAAAATCCTTGAAGTTGATAAAATGGGAAGATTAAAGCTTTCTGCAAAAGCAGTGGCAGCTCTTCCTAAGAAAGTTAAAGCTTAATGTTGAGTTAGGAATGAGTATGGTTGAAGTAAAAGTTAAAAAGCTTTCGCATTACGATCAAAGTTTTCCTCTGCCTACTTATGAAACTAAGGGAGCTGCAGGTGCTGATGTTCGTGCCAGTCTTGAATCTAGAACTGAAATAACTATAAAACCAGGGGAGCGAGTTCTCGTTCCTACTGGTCTTTCTATGGAAATTCCAGAAGGCTACGAAGTTCAAGTTCGTCCTCGTTCTGGATTATCGTTTAAGACTGGTCTAATGGTTTTAAATAGCCCTGGAACAATTGATTCAGATTATCGAGGGGAAGTAAAAGTTATTTTAGGTAATTTAGGTAAAAACGACGAAATTATTAAGCATGGCGATCGTGTTGCGCAATTAGTGATTGCACCGGTAGTTCAGGCCCATTATTTTGTGTTTGATGGAAATTTAACAGATACAGTTCGTGGAGCCGGAGGATTTGGCTCTACAGGAAAAAATTAATTCTAACAGGGATGTCATTTTGGATTTTAAGGTAAATTACAATAAAGCAACCAATGCCAACGAAGCATTTGAAATCGTTAAAGCATATATTACTCCTGAATTTTTAGATAAATTTTCAGTAAAAGTAACTGTTAGCTATGATGAAGCTAAAAAATGCGTGAAAGCGGCAGGTTCAGGATTTACTCTAGATTTATTATTCAAAGAGGCTCACTGTGAAGCAAATTTGGATCTTTCTTTTTTATTAAGGCCATTGAAGAGCTCAATTTTAGAAAAAGTCCAAGATAAATTAAATCGTCATCTTTAAGATAGATGATGAAGGAAGTTATATGAGTAAACTCACCCTAAGACCTAGTGGCGAGGTCATTGAAGTAAAAGAAGGGCAAAATATATTAGATGCCTGTCGTGAAAATGGGATTTACATAAAATCATCTTGTGGAGGGCATGCTACGTGTTCTGATTGCGTTGTCAAAATTGTCTCCGGTGTTGATCTAGTGACACCCCCTCCTTTTGAAGAATTAAAGCTGTTAGGTAATGTCTTTCATATAACAAAAGAGCGATTAGCGTGTCAGACTTGCCTTACAGGAGATGTGACAATTGATATTTCGAATCATGATAGGGATAGCGATGAGGCCCGTGTAAAGAATAAGGTAAAATCTTTTCAAAAACAGAAGGTCACTACAAAAATTAGAACTCCAAAGGATCTAGTCGAATTACAGAAAGAAAAAATGGAGCGAAAGGCAGAGCTACAAACTAAAGATCGTGAGTGGCAAAAACATTGGGATAAAAACGGAGAAAGTCCAAATGATGGACTAGCTCCAAAGCGTCCTAAAAAATTAGATGGCAATCGTCGTCCCAAGTATTTTTCTACTGATGGTCTAGAAAACATGGTCAGAGGTGAAGGTGAAGAACAGGATAATGCTAAGAAAAAAAATCATCTCCGTAATGGTGAGCGCAAATATGAAAAGCGCGAGAATAAAATTGAAACGAAAAACGAACAAGATAAAAAGGATACATCCAACCAAGCGTTTAAATCTTTTAGAGATAAATCAAATAAAAACTAGTTCGTCCTACAAAACCCTAAAAATTTATTTTTGGGGTTTTGTTTTTTTATTTAAAAACGAGTTAGTATATTTTTAATTTTTATCAAGTCTTGTTTTCTAGAGTGTCGATCAATTAATTTCTTTTCATTGCCGACAATGGCGCGTAATTCAAAGTAACCTTTATTTTCAAAGCCTTTTAATTCGGGTCTGTTTTGTAATTTTGCCACATTAGGAGATTCTAGAAAGTGATCGATGACAAGTGATTCATTCGAAGTCAGTTTTAATGTTTTTTTGAATATTGGTATAAAGAATATCTTGTATTTAAGCACTATTTTATTGTTCGATTTTATGATTATTTTTTCATAGAAAAAAAATGCCAATAATATAAGTGGAGTTAAAATTAAGGTTAATTCCACTAAATAGGCCAGTTTGATATTAACTAGATCATCACTGATTTTAATTTTTAAGAGTGGTTCACGGATTGCTAAATACATTGCAAAAATAATGACTAGGATAGATGCTAAATAACCCCAGAAAATCCAAGGAAGACCATAAGATTTTAAAATTATGGTCTTATTTGTTTCATCGATTGCGATATGGTCACTTTCATTTTCTTCTGTTGGAAATAGATACATTAATCCCATCGTAAATATACCTTTTTATTCAGGAGATTCAGTACAGTTGACGAGTTTATCAAGCACTCTATTTGGGTAATAAATATAGATGTGCCAACCATCTTGTTCTCTCTGAAGATGCCGTTCTAGATTTACAAAGTCTGGCATTACAAAGAGTCCTTCTCTGTAATCTTCTATGTCATATTTGGTAACGCTTAATTTACTGTTTGCATCCCATACGTACATGCTCAAGGTGTACTCATCTATGTTGTAGTCTCTAATAACTGTGAGTTCTTTTAAATCTGGTTGATTAAGGTCTGTACATACCATTAAAAGCGCAGAGGGTACTTCTTTGGCAAGACCATTGTTAAAAGCGAATAATAGTGAAAATAGTGTTATTAAAAATAAATTTTTCATATTATTTAATTGCCTCTCTTATTCTTGAAGATGCCCAATCCATAATCCAAACGATGGCAGCAATAATGATAACAAGCATTCCTACTTCATTCCATCTTGCTTGACCTTGATATTGCATTAAAAGGTTACCAATACCACCACCACCAACGAGACCGATAATTGTGGCCATACGGACGTTAATATCCCAACGGTATATCGTGTAAGACAAATACGGTAGAACGATTTGAGGAACAACTCCATACCATACTATTTGTACAGGGTGTGCTCCCGTTGCCGTAATCGCTTCGATTGGTCCATCATCGATAGATTCAATTTGTTCTGAGTACTGCTTAGTGAGTGACGCAACAGAGTGAACACAAAGAGCTAGCATACCTGCAAATGGTCCAATTCCAACCCATACGGAGAAAATAATTGCCCATACAAGTGGCTCAATAGATCTTGATATATTGAAGCTGGCCCTTAGTGCATTATAGCAGAAAAAGGCAAGTTTGTTTCCACTCATTAAATTTCTTGCAGCGAAAAAACCTAAGACAAATGCAATGGGGATTGCCACTGCCGTTGCGATAAATGCCATAAAGATGGTTTCTACTGCGGCAAAAAGACCTTCTTCAAATATTGCCCAATTTGGATTAAACAATGCTGTAAAAATTCTTTGAGCTCCTTCTAGACCTTGGGGTGAGAGAAACTCTTTAAGTGAAATCTGAGATACATAATAAGACGTAATGAAAGTCAAAATTATGGCAACATAACCAATATAAGCAAATGGTTTAGAGGTAGCAGTTTCGTCGTCTTTTACTTTTGTTATACCAAATAAGCCTTTTCCAAGTGAAAAGGGTGTGGCAATAAAAATTAGGGCAATTCCAATTCCTATATAGAGTGAGTTTAGAGGTTGAGACCAGAAAAAATCTGGATATCGCTCTTTGAGTATTATTTTTTGCCAAATAATTTTATACGAAACTAGGGCCATGTATGCCCATGTTAATACATCTAACAAGAAAGCTTTTATGTAGGTTATTGCAATATGTTCGGGGGCTTTGTAATTTTTTCCGCTCATGAATATATATCCTTAGGTACTATATTAATTAATTGTTACTTCAACAGCATCTTCACCATAAATAGTTTTAAACCACTGTTCATCGATTGAAGAAGGTTTTCCTTCATAAATAAGTTGTCCACCTTTAAGGGCAACAACATGATGAGCATATTGGCGAACAAGTGATAAAAAGTGCAGGTTGCAAATAATTGTGACACCTAATTCCTCGTTAACTTTTTTAAGGTACTGCATGACAGAGTGAGATGTTGCTGGATCTAGTGAGGCAACAGGCTCGTCTGCCAAAAGAATTTTAGGGTTTTGCATGAGAGTTCTAGCAATAGCAACTCGTTGTTGCTGTCCACCTGATAGTGCATCGGCACGATTTTTTTCTTTGCCCTTTAAGCCTACTATTTCTATATATTTCATCGCTCTTTCTTTGTCTTCTTTTGTATAGAGGCCAAGAATAGATTTTAAAATTCCAGTTCGTGAAAGATTTCCAGAAAGTACGTTTTGCATCACCGTCTTTCTCGGGATTAAATTGAAATGTTGGAAAATCATTCCAATATTGGCGCGCATCTCTCGCAATGGGCGTCCTTTTAATTTTGTTACATCGATTCCATTAAATAATATTTCTCCACCCGATACGTCGTGAAGGCGGTTAATACATCTTAACATTGTAGACTTACCAGAGCCCGAAAGGCCGATGACAACCAGGAACTGTCCGTCGGGAACACTAAAAGAAATGTTTTTTAAGGCGTGAAGTCCATTTGGGTATATTTTATTTAGATTCTTAATTTCTAACATGTTTTATCTCTAGTTTTAAAGGCATAAAAATGGCCCATAGTTAAATATGGGCCTAAATAAATCTCTGTAAATTATTTAATCAAAGATCCAACATCAGTGTTTGTTGATTTGATTACTTTGCGAAGTCCATCGTAGTCCTTATCAGACGTCGGCACAACTCCATCAACTGAATAAATGTTTTTAAAAGCAGTTTTACCTTCTTCTGTAGATAAGTATTTCATTAGGCCAGCAATAAATTTCTTTTCAATGTCTACTGGAAAACCCTTTCTGAATACAAATGGATCATTAGGGATTTTGTCTGTAACTTTTAGTACCGACACTTTCTTTTCTACGTCTGGAAATTGAGTAAGTACTCTCTCTCTTGCGTCTTTGATTTTACCATTAAATGCATCTGAGAAAAATGCTGCTCCAGCATCAACTTGACCTTGGTAAACCATTGTGATTACGTTGTCATGTTTTACCGCAAAAGTAGTATTGCCTAATTTTACTTTTTCGTCGTTCATGATTTTTAGTGGAAATAAATATCCTGAAGTTGATGAGGCATCAGTAAATGCAAATTTTTTACCATTAAGATCTTTAATTGATTTGATACCTGAAGCATTATTAATAAAAATGGCTCCAGCATAATAATCTTTTCCGTGTCTTAGAGTTCTTAATTTTGCGCTAGCTCCATATTTAGAGTTTGCAAGCAGATAACCAAATGAGTTGATTACGCCAATGTCTGCTCTTCCTGAACCAAAGGCTTCAACAACGGCAATATAGTTAGACGGTACGGCAGATTTAAAAAATAGACCAGTTTCTTTTTCCATAAACTTAATAAATTCATTTGAATTTTTTGTAATAGTTGAAGCATCAACTGAAGGCGTAAAGAATATTTTGATTGGATTATCTTCTGTTCCAAGTTTTTCTTCAGCATGAGTAAATCCAGCACAAAGACTTAGTGCTAGGATGGCGCAAAGGGACTTCTTAAAAAGTTTCATTGTCACTCCTTTTAGGTTTTAAAAATCACACGGTTAGTAATGAGAAAAATGTCAAATTGGGCAAAACCCTAACATAAAAAGTCAGATTTGGTTAGTCAGGATTTAAACAGTTGGGTAAAATTTATTAAATATTGTTACTTTTTACACGGGACTGTATAAAAATGAAAAAATATAACGCAGTAAGCCTTATGGCAGTTTCGCTTTTTTTACTCTTAAATATTAATTCTTTAGCACAGTCTGATGCATTCGATGAAAAAATTAGAGATGCAACTAA
>CAYWBR010000038.1:0-19260 GCA_964456675.1 uncultured Bacteriovorax sp.
TTGAGGTAAAAAATGAGTAATTTACGAAAAGTCCCTACGCTAAGTCTTTTAAGTTGTCTTCCAAGTTGCAAGGGCCGTGGGGCAAAATATAATGATATAACTGCCGGGGATTTTTTAATTGAGCGACTGCGGGCCATCGGTCTAATGTAGTTTTTTAAAATCGAAGCCCTACAGAAATTTTTGAATTAACTATGGAGTTATTTTGTTCTTCGCCGCCGTTTTGGAAAGATTCGGAAGAGGTGATGTTTTCAACACTGGCTTCAACTCGCAATGCTTTAGACTTCGTAAAAGGAACTAAGTATCCAAGTCTTAATTCTGGGATGAGAAAAGCATTGCCTTTGGATATTTCTTCGTTAATGGTTGTCGTGGCGTTACCAATTCCACCAGTAAGGGTTAAGTACCAACTATTATTACCGGTACTAAAATTTAATAAATGGTAGGTGATTGATGTGGTCAACATGAGTCTGGTTGATTCAATATCAACATTTCCTCCTGCTTCAATTCTTGACACTTCTATATCGTAACGAAGACCTCCTGCCATTTCAAATTCTGGTAGAAATCTCCAGTGATATTCTGCTTGAAATTCTGAGCCTTTTCTTCTGGTAGAATTTTCTCTCGATACTTCTGAGGATGTTTGATAAAGCCCTAGTGCATAGCCGTATCCAATTGACCAGTTATTGGAATCACGAAAATAATTAAATTCTTTTTTGTAGCTATCAGGCAGTTCAATCCCATCAATATTGAGGGCGATATTGCCAAAGCTATGGGGGTTAAAGCTTACGATGTCATCGCGCTTAAAGGGAATGGTTACTCTATTATCGACAGGCTCCCATAAAGAGTAGTTTCGGTTAACTTCTTTTGCCTTGCATACGATGTTAACGTTGTCATTGGAAACAATTACTTCTTGTCCAATTGTCACGCCATCATTAATTCCTTTGGTTAGTACAAAAGATCGTCTGGTACTTGATACCGCTTGGACGACTTGTAGTTCTTCTTTGGCAAACAGTTCAAAAGAAATAGGCCAAAAGATTACTAATAGTAGTAAAAAAATACAATGAGGCGAGTAGTTTACTTTCATACTTATATTTTAAAGCTGATAGTTGATTTGACTAGAGTGTGACCATTTTTTCTTACTGAATATTTATTTTGCCAACTATTTTAGGCAATTATTGTTTTTTTGCTTTTAATGCCGATTAATCTGACCTCTTATAAGTTCTTGAGATTTATACAAGTTTATGCCTACTTCATATTTGCACGCTTACTATAGTGGATAATTATAGTCGGGATAGAATTAGGTTAAGAGTTATTTTTTAAAGTTAAATATTCTCTTTTCGATAAGTTTAGAGGGATTTCTTAAAAAGGATTTAGAAACGGATATGATGGGAAGATTAAATATTTTGAATATTCAAAGTATTTTTATAATAAGTATTTTTATGCTTATCTCTTCTTGCGTTCCCAAGGCCACTGAGAAAAAAGCAAATTGTGGAACAGATCAATCCTTTAATTCCGTGACACGTGAATGTATCTCAACTCAAAAATCAAGAAGTCTTCCAGTTGCCACAACTAGTGCATTAACTTTTACTGAAAATCAAATTCAAGATTTTCAATTAAAATACACTGATAAAGATGCAGATTTGGCAGTTAGTTGTAAAGTCATTGATGCCGATACAAAAATAGAAACATTTTCTCCAAAGATGAATGAAGCATTTGTTGAAGGAAAAAAATTGATTGATTATTTTGCCTTGGCCAATACTGTTCATAATGCTCAAGCGTCTGGTGGAACCCATATAGCGACAATTAACGCTTATCTATTAGATATGCAAAACGATATCTCGACAATCGAACAGAGTTTTTCAATCAATGATGTTCTTCCGGCATATGAAGATCTTATCTTAAAGGCCAACGATAGTTATAATTTAATGAAGGCTTATACCTCAACAAGTTCTCTGGTCTATTTTAACAATCTTGTTCGCGACCAAATATTAGTAGCAAAACCATTTATGGAAGCTGCTGTTAATAGATGTTTTTGTGATGGAGCTGGAATTTGCAAGACTCGCGGGGGAGTGATTGGTTCATCGTCTGGAACATCATCGCTAAGTTATTATATAACAGATGCTCTTGATGGTGCTTCTATTACAAAGCAAATAACTATTTCAATTACAAATGTAAATAAGGCACCATTTGCAGCAAGTACATTTTTTGCACACACTGAAAGTGCAAATAGTACTCCGACATCTACTGGATTTTTTCCACATCCATCTGGGTATGATGCTGATGGAAATGCCTTAACTTTTATAAAAGTAACTAATCCAAGCAATGGAAGTGTTATATGTAATAGCAGCGAATGTAATTATACTCCAAATAATGGTGATTTATTTTCGGATACTGCAGATTATGCTCATGGCGAAGTAACGTTTTATGGGGTTAAGTTTACCGCCAAATTTGAAGGGGCATGGTCAAATAGTATTATTTTTAAATTTCTAGATTCAAATTTATCAGATGAGCGCTATTTTTATTCAGGACCTTTTGTAAAAGTCGAATATCCCAATGTCTTTATTTATGTTCCGAATGATTATCAATTAACACCTGCTACTTTTAGTGGAATTTTAAATGCAGATCCGGTGTTGTCGCTCTATGGTATTTTTAGTGATGTTTCAGGTACTCCGGTAAATGTTACTTCATTGCCACAACCATACCAAGTAACTAACGGCGCTGGTGGCTTTGACAGTTTTACGTATAAGTATAGAGACTCCAATGGTGTTGATTCAAATATCGCTACAATTGTCGTGGGAGTTGCGCCTACAAATGATCCTCCCGAGCCAATTACACCGCTTGTGGCCTCGCCTGCAGTAGAAATTGATCGCAATATCTCTTATAGTGATAATAGTACAGTTCTCGCGGGACCTTTTAAAGAATCAGTTGCTTTGTATTATTCGGGAACTAACTTTTATACCGATGCCGATGATGCAACTCCCGATACGGCGACTCATTGTAAGGTTTCACTAGAACCATTTGCAAAAGGTGGTGCAATTGGAACAGTTGAAGATGGATATAGTAATCCAGCAACTCGCAATTTGTACTCTATTGTTGTTGGGAATTGTTCATGTAGTGCGGGTCAGTGTTCATTTGATGTTTCTTCAAAGTACCGTGAGGATTTAGGCACGTTTATCGTTTATTATGGATTTTATGATGGTGATTGGTCGAATTCGTATCAATCAATACAAGTAAAAGTAGTTCCTAAAAATACAGTGCCAAAAAGTAATATAGCGCCTAGCTTTAACACCGCAGCAGCAGTATTAAATACCACACTAGCGGAAGATTATAGTCAAGACAATAGTAGTTCGTGGACGAGTTTAATCACTGTTCCAGTTTGGGCAAACGATGGGGTAACCCCAGATAATGAAGTTGACAGTGGGAGTTTTCAACAAAATATAAGTTACTCTATGTCTTTGACAGGAGGAACTAATTTGTATGAAGCAACAAATCTTTCTGCCAATATACGCTTAAAATATTTAACATGTACAACTAATTGTACTACTGCATGTACAGAAACGACGGTCTCTAGCGTATCGAGTGGCTTAACTGATTTTATAAATTTAGGAATTGGAAGCATTAGCACCAGTGGCGCAAATAATTTACGGTGTTTAAAAGTTGAGTACTTCACAAAAGCTGAACAGAGTGGAAGTTTTGATTTAGCACTAAAATTAAAAGACGACTCACGCACTACTGGAGAAGATGATCAGGAAAGTTCAACTTATACAAATACGATAACCGTAACGAACGTAAATGATCGTCCAAAAATTATTGGATTTGAAGATACTTCTCTCGCTCTTAACTCAGAAAAAAGCTTAACCTCCATAGAAACAGCGGAAAACTCACAAGCACTTTCAGTGGCATTTCAAATTGATGAAGGTGGGGATGATGGGGAAAACTCTGATGAGGTTCTCATTTCACAAAATAGCTTGACTTCAGATAATACGACTCTTTTACCAACTAGCTCGATTCAAATTATTTTTGATCGAGATGGAGATGGGTTATACGAGAGCACGAGCTTAACGCCAACTCCCGATCTTTCATCTGTTGCGGGTAACGAAGTGTTTGCTGCTACCGAAGTAGCTAGTAATGACTTACAGTTAGAGCACACAAGTGATGCGCCTACAAAAGATGCAAAAGGCGACTCTTCACAACGAGTTGGACGAAGACTTCTTTTTAAAATTACTCCGACTGCGGGGAATTATGGCGTTGCAAATATTCGATTTAGATTAAAAGATTCTCCAGGTGCGCTGTCGTTTCATGAGTATGTTCTTCCTGTGGTTGTTCATCCAGTGACCTCCATTCATGGTGGATGGACCCATCTTGCTTCTCAAGGAATCAAGGTTACAAAAAGTGGTAGTTCTTTAACCAGCACGTATGATTGTGCAAATGGTGCAAATCTATCAGGAACAGGTGGTTCTCCCAATGGCGTTCGCACTTCAAGTGCAGCGGATGCTATGGACACTTACTACGATACAAGTTTTGATGCTTGTTACTATTCCAGTGTAAAAAATACTTCAAATAAATGGTTTTCTTTAGATACCTATTGTCCGATGTCTAATAAATGTAAATCAGATTCAACTTCTGATTCAGATTCGGATTTAGACAAAACATGTTTGTATGAAACAACTGATCCCGATCTTGCAACAATTGGAAGTGTATTAGGTGAAAATGATGTTTATGGAGTTGTTGATACGACAACTCATGTTGTAAGTTGTAAACGAATAAAAAATGGGATAGGTGTTGATTACACACCAAGTAGTGTTACCTTGGCATGGAGAAGTTTTTCTGCCATATCATCTTCTGCGTTTACTCCCGATATCACAGGCTACAAAGTTTTTAGGCGTCAATTTAATGAAGAGTATGATCTAAAAGAACCGATTGCGACGATTGGGGAAAACCAGCTCTCTTACACCGATGAAACGGCATTTGGGGGGATGGCTTATTATTACAAAGTTGTGCCAATTGTCAGTTATAACAGTAAAGTTTTAACAGCATTTTCCAATGAAAGTTTTTCTGAAGTGAGAATGGTTGCCCCACCTGCAAATTATTCATTTGTCCATCGCTGGATGGCCAATCAAGAAGTTTGTAATAAAATGGGATTTACTGTTGATCAAGTGGCACCAAATAGAGTGGATCCAACTCATAATTATCGCTGTCCGTATAGGGGGCCTGGAGCAACTTTGGATGGGACAGATTCCTATTATGATATTGGAAGTGACTTTCTCGTTGATACGTTTGAAAGTGGCTGCCCGTTCACAGAAGGTCCAGTATGTGACATTGACCAAGACAATGATGGCGATGCCGATGGTGCAAAAGCATCTTGTATAAGTATGTATAATCCGCCGACTGTAACAATTCCTGTGGCGGGTACCGTTTTTTATAATAGAAGTACTGGTGTATGTAAGGTTTCATCTGGAGCTACTTGGGTAGATTTTAATTTATCTCATGGGGCAGGGTTAGCTTCTACTAGTTTAATGTCAAAAACCGTTAGCCACTTTAATCCACCACTGACAAATGTAGATCGCGACCAGGCAATACTTTTATGTCAAGATCGAGGAACTGTTTCAATAACAACTTCTGCCTCAACTGCCACTGGAACTTTTCAGCTCCCAAGCAGAAAAGAACAAATAGCCTTTATGGCGGCTCCGATGGAAATGCAAAGCTCAAATAAGTCTTATAATGAATTGCCAGATGCTACTATTGAAACAATTGAAAATGGACAGTCTTTAAACAATTATGGTTTTTGTAATGCTAATAATTCAAATGGGGTTAGTTCTAGTTTTATTGATGCCCATAACCCACCTTCGTCGCTGCTTTTTACCGTTCCGGGTACGGCATCTTCAAGTATTAGATCTCTCGCAACGGGCTCAATTCAATGGGGAAGTAGCTTTTATGGAACAACTCAATGCGTGTCTCGCTACGGCATGCAAGATGTGTATGGTAACGTTTCAGAATGGGTGCGGGATACATTGAGCTGGAGTGGTACAAATTATATTACTTCAGGTGCAAGCTTTAATTTTGATTTAGACAATGATGTTCTTTATACACCAGAGCAAGCATATCACTTTAATTCTGCTATTGGGCCATGTAATGATTCTGTGGCAAGTGATGGATGTAATTCAGCAGACCTTACTCCAACAGATCCATGGGACATAATTGATCGCTCCTATGGAGCTTCTTATATCGCTCTACCTGTTGGATTACCATTTACAGATGATTTTTACAGTAATTATTCGGCCAAGTTGATTGTAGACTCGCTTTTAAGAATCGGGCAATCCTCAGGGGGAATTACTTCTGCGGCACTCCACGGTGATAGTTTTATCATTAACGATGGCAGACCTGCTCAAGTTTCAGGTTCTCAAGTCTATATGTCAACCGGAGGAAATTATACTTCGAGTAACAGTGCTGGCCGCTATAGTTTTGAATTACATCCTTCGGCCAGTCCTTCTAGTGCGAAAATTGGTTTTCGCTGTCGTGCAGTTGTGAATTATTAATTTATGCGATAAGTTGCACCCAAAATAAGGGCGTGTTCAATCTTTTTATCATTAGTAGTTGGGGAGTTTTGGATTTTTTTATTTAAAAATTTTAAAGAGTATCCAGTCATAAAACTAATATCTTCATTGTATTTGTAAATAGGAAAAGCGTTTAGGCCAAGATTACTACTAGCACTGGGTGCATAGAAATTTCTTGCATTATTTACTTCGTTGATTCTTACTCCATAGTAATAATCCATAAAATTTTGATCTAGAATTTCCAAACTTATTCCAAAACGAATAATAAGTGATTCATCATAGATATAAGGTTTACCATAGGAGATTAAGCCTTTGTATCCATGACTATTGCCATTAATGTCTTTATTTAGTTGCAATTGTATTCCAAATAATTTTGCGCCAATACCAGCGCCCCATGATTCCTTGCGATTTTGCATTCCAGTTGCGTAGTAATTGTCGCCCATTTGTGAAAGGTTCAAATAAGCGCCGAGAAAAGGGTTGCCAAGAATATTGATGGTTAATCCACCTGCTCCAATTTGAACGGGGCCTATGAAAACTTGGGCCAGTGGAATGGCTTTTCCAATAATATCCTTATTGGCACCCTTATAGTTATTGTCTTTTCTGATATTGGTTTTTAGGGCGTAACCTGCTCCAATAGAAAAATGGTATTTACCATTTTCTTTTGGGCCCATTTGTGAATGTGTATTGAACGAGAAAAAGGTGGCAAATGTTAAAAGCAAATAAATAATTTTTTTCATTTAGGTTATGTTCCTCAAATATTGTACGCTAAAATATCATACAATGAATTTTAGATTATGAAGTTAGATTTTAATTGGCCGACAGCTTTACTCCTATATATCCTAACCAGAAAATAATTTTAATATGACAGATTAGTGACAGATAAAGTCAGATTATTTTGGTTTCCAGACTGAATTTAGAGGCGTTCAATAAACTATCCTGATTTTTGTTACGGAGGACTAATTATGAGAAAAGGGATTTTAATCGGCTTAGTGTCTTATGCTTTAATTTCAGCGCAGTCTTATGCTGCATCTGTTCACATGTGTAATTTTGCTCCAAAGAATAACCTCTATATCAGCGCAGATGATAAAGCGGCAAATTCAATGACTGAAGAAAGATTCAACCAGATTATTGATCGAGTTGAAGCAGTTTACAAGCCAATTGTAAAAACAAAAGGTGGAAATCTTGTTGTTCAAAGAAATTGGACTGATGGGACTGTAAATGCTTATGCTTCACGTTCAGGTTCAACTTGGAATGTTGCAATGTTTGGTGGTTTAGCTCGTCACCAATTGGTAACGGACGATGGTTTTATGATGGTTGTTTGTCACGAATTAGGTCACCATATTGGTGGAGCTCCTAAAAAAGGTGGTTGGGGATCTGCTTGGGCTTCAAACGAAGGTCAATCTGATTACTTCGCTACTTTAAAGTGTATGAGACAAATTCTTGAGAAAGATGACAATGAGTCAATCGTTTCTTCTATGACAATTGATGCAACTGCTGCTCAAAAATGTGAAGCTCAGTACAAGTCAACTAATGAAATTGCTCTTTGTAAGCGTTTAGCAATGGGTGGAAAATCACTTGCTATGCTTCTTGGTGATTTAGGTGGAAACTCAAATGTTAATTTCCACACTCCAAACACTAAAGTTGTTAAGACAACTGATCACAACCATCCAGAAGCTCAGTGTCGTCTAGATACTTACTTCCAAGGAGCTCTATGTGATAAAGCTCTTTCTGATGATGTTGATGACAGAGATGCTACAAAAGGTGTTTGTATTCAAAGAGACGTAAAAATTGGAACTCGTCCGCTTTGCTGGTACAAACCAACAGCTCAAGAACTATAATCTTTAAATATTGAAAATTAAGATTTAAAATAAGAGGAAGCCCTAGGCTTCCTCTTTTTTTATTTGGAGATACCATGAATTGGTATGATATTTTTGGAAATTTGGCCTTTATTTTGGTAGCTTTGTCCTTGTTGGCAAAAGATATTTTGTGGCTTCGTACTCTTTCGGTTGTAAGTTCACTATCGGCAATTATTTTTAATTATAATGCTGCAGCTAATCCCTTGTGGACTCCCATTAGATGGAATCTTTTTTTTATTTGTTTAAATATATTTCATATTTCAAAAATTTTTTTGGCGAATAAAAAGATAAGTTTGCGAGAAAAAGAAAAAGAAATTTACGAATGGTTTTTTAAAGATCTTTCATTAGTGGAATTTCATAAACTAATCAGTGCGGGAAGCTTTAATGCTCTAAGGCCTGGTGATACTATTATTAAAGAAGGAGAGGTCGTTGATCATCTCTATCTAATTTATTCAGGTTCAATTGATATTTTAAAAAACAATACGAAAGTTGGAAGCTTAAAAGATGGCCAATTTTTAGGAGAAATGAGTTTTTTATCCAATGAAAAGGCCACTGCAACGGCAGTTGTCCAATATCCCACTGAAGTAGTAGTTTGGAACCAGGTTGAATTAAAAGAGCTTTTAAGAAAGAGTCCTAGTCTTATTTTTTCACTTCAAGGAGCACTTGGAGCGCAAGTTTCAAAAGTTTTAGAAAAAAGAAATAACGAAGAAGCAAAAAATAAAAGAGATCATTAAGCGAAATGTCAAAAACATTGATTCTTACAGAGAAGCCTTCCGTTGCCAGAGATTTTGAAAAAGCTCTAGGGAGGTTTACTCATCAAAAGTCCTATTTTGAAAATGACGAGTATCTTATCACTTGGGCCATCGGTCACTTATTAACTCCCTATGATCCAGAAGACTATGATCCTAGTTTAAAGAAATGGAAATTAGAGACTCTTCCTATTTGGATTGATGAATTTAAATACTCGGCAATTTCCAATACCTCCTCTCAGCTTAAAGCAATACTTTCTCTCTTAAAGCGCAAAGATGTTGAGCGCATTGTTGTTGCCACAGATGCAGGAAGAGAGGGGGAGTTGATCGCCAGACTGATTTTAAATGAAGGCAAATCACGAGCGAAGTCATTTCGATTTTTTACTTCTGAAGCTCTTACAAAAGAAGTTATCTTGCGCGAGATGAGTAAGCTTAAACCTCTTAGTGAGTTTGATCGGCTTTATCAGGCGGGAGTTCTTCGTCAAAAGCTAGATTGGCTTATGGGGATGAATCTTACTAGGGTGGCAACGCTTAAGCTCGGTGATCTTTTTTCAGTTGGCAGAGTGCAGACTGCGGTATTGTCTTTAATTGTTAAAAGGCATTTAGAAAGAGCAAGCTTTGTACCTGAAGAATATTACGAGTTAGAAGTTAATCTCATACATGTAAGTCAGAATAATTCTAAGTTTCAGGCCCATTGGTTTCATCCCAAGGCAGAGGAGAATCCTAGGCGATTAAAAACTAAAGATATTTTTGAAAAATTGGCAATTGGGTTTAAGCGAAATTCAGATTTTTTAGTTGCTGATGTAAAAAAAGAAGAAAAAACTCAAAGACCGTACGGGGTTTTTTCGCTTACAGACCTTCAGCGTAAGGCAAATATTCTCTACGGTTTTTCAGCTTCAAAAACCCTTAGCCTTGCTCAAGATCTCTATGAAAAAGATAAGTGTCTTTCCTATCCTAGAACCGATTCAAAATTTTTAGGAAAATCAAGTTTTGGTATGGTGAAAGGAATTTTGGAGGGCATGCAAAATGCTTTTCCTGAATACTTTCTAAAATTTGATCAAAAACTTCTGCACCCTAATCATCGTGGAGTGTTTAACGATGAGAAACTTACCGATCACCACGGTTTGATTCCTTTAAAGCCTTATAAAGGTCCAAAAGAGAGCGATCATGGAAAAATATTTCATTTAGTCTTAAAAGAGTTGGTGGCAAATTTTTCTAAAACTCATGAGTACACTGAAACAAAAGTTGTATTAACTCATGAATTAACCAAAAGTTTCTTTGAAACTAAAGGCATTGTGATTAAAGAAATCGGGTATAAGTATTTAGAGAATAAAAATTTAGAACTAGAGCTAAAAAGCGAAGAAACCCATAAATTACCACCTCTATGTGTGGGTGAGGTTACTAAGTATAATGCTCATGAGATTTTAGAAAAGAAAACTTCTCCTCCATCTGAATATACTGAAGCAAGCTTGCTTTATGATATGACCAATCCAGCAAGGCTTGTTGATGAATCAGAGATGAAGCGAATTTTTAGAGGAGAGATTGGTCTTGGAACTCAGGCCACCCGAGCAAATATTATTGAAACACTTTTAAAGCGTGGCTATATCAAGCGCGAGAAAAAATCCTTAGTGGCCATGCCTAAGGGAATAGAGCTGATTTTAAAAATGGCAAAAATGCAGAATGCAAGGGACTTAACTTCAGTTAAACAAACAGCAAAAATGGAATTAATCTTAGAAGATATGGCACACGGTCTTGATTTTAATGAGGTTAAAAAATTAGAACTAGAAGCGATGTCTTTATTAAAAAAGCAGTTATTTACTTCTATTGACGAATGGAAAGCTATTGAGACAATTGCCAAAATTAATGGGCCTAGCGATAAATATAAAAGTGCCAAATATTCGAAGGCCATGGACTCATTAGGAGCTTGCCCCATTTGCAAACTTGGTGAAGTGAAAGAGTTTCCAAAAAGTTATTCCTGCTCCCGCTGGAAAGAGGGTTGTGTTTTTAGTGTTTGGAAGATAATGAGTTCTAAAAAAATTTCAGTTTCGCAAGTTAAAAAAATTATGGCCAAAGGAAAGAGTGATGAAATTTCTGGTTTTAAAGGCAAAAATGGCAAGCTCTTTAGTGCAAGCCTTATTATAGGTAAAAATCAAAAAATTGAGTTTGAGTTTAAGGGATAAAATATATGGCCATTTCAGTATTGCTACTTATTGTTTCAAATATTTTTATGACATTTGCGTGGTATGGGCATTTAAAAAACCACGCCAATTCTCCTCTTGTTAAGGTTATCTTAATTTCATGGGCAATCGCTTTTGTTGAATATTGTTTTCAAGTCCCCGGCAATCGAATCGGCTCTCAGTATTTGTCCCTAGCACAGTTAAAAGTTATTCAAGAAGTGATAACCATGACAGTATTCGCTATTTTTGCCATTATTTATATGAAAGTTCCCCTGACAAAGAATTTTTTATATGCTTCAATTTGTTTAGTTATGGCAGCGTTTTTTATATTTCGTGACCGCATAAATTAATTCCCAAAAAGGTAGCTTTTATGAATAACATGTCTTCTGAAAAAAAAATAATTAGTTTTGTTAATCAAAAAGGTGGAGTGGGCAAGACAACCTTAGCTTTTAACACTGCCAGAGCTCTTAACAGTTTGGGGAAAAAAGTTTTATGCATTGATTTGGACCCTCAGGCCAATTTATCGATGCTTATTTCAGAAAGACCTATTGATGATGAGCGGGAAGGTGTTTTCCAATTATTGATTAATTCACAAAAAGAGCTGCGAAAGCTGCATAAGCCCCTACTGGTAACAGATGTTTTAGAAAAGGGTGATGTGGATCTTTTATGTGGGGGTCAGGACTTATCTGGTTTTGAATTAACGGTATCAGCTATTCAATTTCCAAGACCACTAATTTTAAAACGATTTTTAGAATCAAGTGGTCTTATAGAACGGTATGACTACATTGTTATTGATTGTCCCCCAACATTAGGGCTTTTGGTGATAAATGCACTTTGTGCTAGCGATGGGGTTATTATTCCATTTAAGGCCGACGAATTTAGTTTGCAGGGGGTAAGGCATTTTTATCAGGTATTAGAAGATATAAAAGATATGGGGCTTGGGATAAATCCTGATATCATTACACATGTGCCAAATTTGTTAGATGGCAGAAGAAAAAGCGAATTGGAATCTATGGAAGTAATTAAAAAATTTGTGGCGGACAATGCGTTTTCAACGGCACAAGGTTTTCAAAATCGATCAGGTATTTTAAAGTCTATAAATTCAAAAAAATCAGTTTTTGAATTTGAGTCTAGTGAATATAAACCGATAAAAGAAGAGTTTCTGTCCATGGGGAAAACAATTTTGAAATGGTCTATGGGGCAAGTACAAAATGAGGTACAATAATGGGAAAAACTAAAAATCCTTTATATGTAATAAAGAATAATGGACAAGATGTGGAGACGGCGGTGAACTATTTTGATTTGATTTTGAAAAAATTAAATTTAGATGCACTTATTCCTGTGATTCAAGCAATCGTAGATACTTTGTTTCAGGGGGTAAAAACCTATCCAATGTTTTTAGAAGTTAAGAAAATTTTTGATCAAATATTTGATAAGCTCATCACTCTTCTTTTTGAACTTCAGCAAAAGTTAACGGCAAAAAAAATTTAGGGCCAATGTTAGACGGGCAGCTCTAGAATGCCTGAAATAATGGTATCCCGATGGAAATTCCCCACATGGAGATGTCGGTTTCAAGATGTTTCCAGCGGATATAATTGAGTTCATAAAAATATTTTTTTCCCCACCGTAGCCAAGCATTTGTATAGTCTTCTGAACTATCTGTAGATAAAAACATTCCGTAAGTAATGTACTCATTTTCTCTATTGAAGGGATGTTTGAACATTACTTCAAATCCTTGTGGGTAGATAAAACGACTTTTTGTGGTGTTTTCTTTTTGTGCCTTAAAATTTAATCCTTGAAAGCCCAGCAATGTACTAAATAGCACTCTTCCATCAAAGGCCTCTGCTAAATCATAGGAAAAATACAGACCAGCATTATTAAAAAATGATTTTCCGATTAAAGCAGCATCAAAAAATTTAAAAGAAGAGGTTTCAGAAATATCAAATTTCCCATAGAGCATTAATGATGGCGCATAATCTTTTTTTATGGAATAGTTTTCAAAATGACTATCGTAGATGTATGGCCCAAAACCAATTGCTGTTTTTAAACGGTGTAATCTTTTAGGTAGAGAGGCAGAGATTTTTACTTCGCGGTTTTCGTTTTTAGAATTAATTAATGTAAAATTGGCAGGTTCATTATTTTCTAAAATGATCTTATAAGGAGGAAGCGAAGCATTTTTCAAACGATAATTAGTTGTTGAAAAACTCACTTCAAGTCGTGGCGTTTCGTGTCCCATTTTTCCAATTTTAACTAATTGACAGCCCACAGATACATATTCATTTTCCATTCCTGTTAGTTTTAGTTGATATGGAGAACAGGAATAGTCTATTAATTGCGTTTTTGTCACACTTTCGTTGGTTAATGATTCTATTTTTATAATGTCGATGACTTGTTTTTCTTTGTATATATTTATTTCATGGGGATTAAAAAGATCGACCCAGATCTCACTATAAACACCAGTTAGTTTATTAGTGGGGATATAAATTTCTTTGTTATGAATGATTGAAATATCTTTTGCGATATTAATGGCAATTCCGACTAATACTTTTGGAGTTAGCAGATTGTCGGCATTTCGCTCAAATTGAAGGGTTTCAGGAATAAATCTTGCGCGGATATCAGAATGGTGAGTAGATATTGTAAAATTTTTTAAATCTACATTAACTCTAGATTCACCAATGGTGGTCTTTGATAAATTAACCGGTGCAGCTAATAATCCATCAAAAGCGAAAATGCAGAATAAAAGAATAAATTTTTTCATTATTCTATTGTAGGTGAATAAGGGAAAAACTTAAAAAAAAATGACGGGGTAAATTTTATCGCGAGCGAAGTCTTCTGGTTTGGTATTTTAAATTTTCTTTAGGAATATTAGGCTTTTGTATCGCAGAATTTGACAAACTTACTTCATCACTTTCGCTACTATCTTCGTTCATACCGTCTTCGAAATTACTTTGTTCATTTTCCTTTATTGCCGGTTTTCTTGAAACAGCACTTTGTTTGACATCTGTAGAGTCTGATTCGTTAGCTTCTAAACTTGCTTCAAGTTCTTTATCTAATGGAAGTTTTACATCAATTGAGTTTGCTAATTCAGAAAGCTTTAATTGTTCTTCTGTTAGCCTTTGGGCCATTTGTTCCATATTTGATTTAGATTCTGTTTCTGAGTTTTGTATGGCTTCTTGATATTCTTCTTCAGAAATTTCTTGATCTTCTTCGCTGCTATCTTCGTAATAGGCATAGCTTGCTTTCGCGGTATATGAAAGTAGTAGTAGAGAGGTGGTGAATAAGAAAATCCATTTTCTTTTCATGCTAAAAGTGTCGCATTATTGATTGATCGATGTAAAGAGGGAAAAAATGGACTAAATGCCACGGACATTTTTTAATATGTAAGTTGCAGTTTAAAAAAGAACTTGGCCGTGGTAGAAGAGGACTATACTTTTATGGTTCTTTTAAGGGATTGCAAGTGTTCGAAATTAAAGGATATTTTCCAAGTGTCAGTCAAGACAAAGATTGCCAACGAGAAAGCTATAAGTACGAGCTTTCAGAGGACTTTATTGCCCACAGGCCCATTGCTGGCCGGCATTTTTCAAAACTTCTAGTTTTTGATGAAGAAACTGGAGAAATAAAACATACCATAATAGATAATATTGCAGATTATCTTCCAACAAATTCCACTTTTGTTTTTAATCAATCACAAGTATTTCCATCACGTTTGTTGGGAAAAAAACCATCTGGGGGGAAAGCGGAAGCATTTATCCTAGACCATGAAAGAAGAGACTTCGATGGTTTTTATCGCGCTTTGATTAAGTATCGAGGACAAAAGAAAATTGATGATGAAATAAATATTATTTCTGCGGAAAAAATAGTTGGAAAAATAATTATAAAAGATCGAACAAGTGAAGATGACAGTGTTTTTCTTGTTGATATTGATATTTTTGATAAGAATAAAACATTTCTTGATTACGCGAAACTTCCCATTCCTCCCTATATAAGAAATGGTGAAGCAGACAGCGCTGATGAAGTTGATTATCAGACAACTTTTGCTAAAATAAAAGGATCTGTTGCCGCTCCAACTGCCGGGCTCCATTTTTCTAATGAGCTAAGAAAAAAATTGATTGAGTCTGGGTTCATAGAATCATTCGTAACTTTGCACGTGGGATTAGGAACATTTAAGCCCGTTGTCGTTGATAATATTTTAAAACATCATATGCACACAGAATATTTTCAGATTGACGAAGATAATATCAATAGAGTTAAAAGCAGCAAGTATCGTATTGCGGTTGGAACAACCACCCTTAGAACACTTCAGGCCCTGGTTAATTTGGAAAAAGAAGGTAAAGAGATAAGGCCCAATCACCAATATGCAACAAATTTATTTTTGTATCCTGGTAAAACGGTGAGTGCATGTGATGCCTTGGTTACTAATTTTCACTTACCAGAATCCACACTTTTAATGTTAGTCAGTACTCTCATTGGAAGAAAGAGAGCACTCGAACTTTATGAAGAAGCAAAGAAAAATAATTATCGATTTTTCTCTTACGGCGATGCCATGCTAATTTTAAGAAATAAAAAGGAAATATAATTTGAAAACAATTTTTAAACTTGAAGCTGTATCAAAAAAGGCCAGAGCGGGCGTGATAACAACTGCCCATGGTGAAATTCGCACTCCGATATTTATGCCAGTGGGAACAAGAGCATCGGTAAAAACCATGTGGCAAGAAGATTTAGAAGAGATGAATGCAGAAATCATTCTGGGTAATACTTATCACCTTTATTTAAGACCAGGTCACGAACTTATTGAAAAGGTCGGTGCAAAAAACGGTGGGGGTCTTCATGGTTTTATGGATTGGAAAAAGGCAATTTTAACAGACTCAGGAGGCTATCAGGTATTTTCACTTTCAAGTCTTAATAAAGTAACGGAAGAAGGAGTGACTTTTTCCTCTCATTTAGATGGATCAAAGCATTTGATAACTCCTGAAAAATCCATGGAGATTCAAAAAGCTTTGGGTTCAGATATTGTGATGGCCTTTGATGAGTGTCCTGCGCTTCCAGCCACCAAAGATCGATTACGCGAAAGTATGGAATTAACTCTTCGCTGGGCCAAACGTTCAAGAAATTTTCAATTGCAAGATTTTCAAAACTTATTTGGAATTGTTCAGGGTGGATTACATGAAGATTTACGCTTTGAATGTATGGAGCGCTTAGAAGAAATGGGTTTTGAAGGATTGGCCTTAGGTGGTCTTTCAGTTGGGGAAAAAAACGATGAGATGGTGGATTTTTTAAATAATTTTGTGCATAAAATGCCTCAGCATAAGCCAAGATATTTAATGGGTGTAGGTAAACCCTTAGACGTTTTAAATGGAATTCGTGCAGGTCTTGATATGTTTGACTGTGTTCTTCCCACAAGAAACGCTCGTAATGGTCAATTTTTAACTAAAAGAGGACCTTTAAATATTAAAAAGGAACGATTTAAGGAAGATTTACTTCCACCTGATGTAGATTGTGATTGTAAAGTTTGCCGAAGATATTCCCGTGCGTATATTCGTCATCTGTTTACAGTAGGAGAATATTTGGCCGGAAATCTCATCACTTATCACAATTTATATTTTTATTTAAAAATGGTGCGCGAAGCGCGAACTGCAATTTTTGCAGATAAGTTTGACGAGTTCTATCAAGACTTTTATAAAACTTATCAATCAAATGAATGGAATTAAGTCCAAAGGATGAAAAAAATGAAACTTTTAAGTGTTCTTACTTTTTTAGTTAGTACCAATGTTTTTGCACAGGCTCAAGCACCGGCACAGTCACCATTACAATCTTTATTACCAATTGTTTTAATTTTTGTTGTATTTTATTTTCTTATGCTTCGCCCGCAACAAAAAAAGCTTAAAGAAGAACAAGAAATGTTAACTAAGCTTCAAAAGGGCGATGAAATTTACACGAAGTCAGGCTTTATTGGAACAATTCATGGGATTAATGATAAAGTTGTTACATTGGAAAATGAGTACGGGGTGAAATTTAAAGTATTTCGTTCTCAAATTGGTGGACTTGCCAAATCTATTTTAGAAGCGAAAGAAGAAGTAAAAAAATAATATCGAGGTTTATATGTTTGGATTGGGTGCTGGAGAGTTATTTCTTATTTTTTTAATTGCACTATTTTTCTTAGGTCCAAAAAAATTGCCTGAATTGGCAAAGGGGTTGGGCTCTGCTGTGCGGGAGTTTAATAAGGCCAAAGACCATATGATGAAAGAGATCAATCGCCAAGAAGATGAAATAAAAGAGGAAGTAAAAAAATCTCCCGAAATCAACTCTCGAGCAATTGCAAAATCTGATATCATAGAAAAAGATGAAGATAAAAAATCTGATTCCTAATTATTAATTAGTGCCGAGATTACTTTCGTCTTTTTCAAAATACTCATTTACACTGATCATAGATATCCACTATACTTTTTTGATAAATCATTAAAAATATAGTGGATATTTTTTATCTACATATGTTTTGCATTCAAAGAAAGAGGGAGTTTTTGATGAAACAGAGCTGGTGGATGCGCTTTAGTTTTCTTTTGGTCCTTACGGTTTTGGCCGTATTAGTTGTTATTCCAACAACATTTAAATTCAACGAGGAAAGTTCTTATCCTTTTAAATCTAAAGTAAATTTAGGTCTCGACCTCCAAGGTGGCCTTTATATGGTTCTTGGTATCGACTTCAAAAAAGTTTATGCCGATGAAGTAAAAGGTTATGGAAGAAAAATTGAATCGATTTTGAAAGATCGTGGAATAAATATTTCAGTAGGTTCAATTAACGTCGATGATCAAATGGATCCTAAGCTATCTTTGGTTCTAGAAAAAGCGACAGATCTAGAATCTGCTAAAACAAGAATTAAAGAGTACTATCAAGGTTTAGTGCGTATTACGAAAGAAGAAGGAACAAATATCGAAATTGCGGTTTCTTCAGAAATAAAAAAACAAATCGAAGAGCAATCTGTTGGAAAGTCTATTGAAGTTATTCGTAACAGAATTGATGAGTTCGGGGTGACTGAGCCAGAAATTTTATCTCAGGGGACAGATCGCATTATTGTGCAACTTCCAGGGGTGCGCGATATCGAAAGAGCAAAAGAGCTAATCGGAAAAACTGCCAAGCTAGAATTTAAAATGGTTAATGACACAATTTCTCCATCGACGATTCAGACGTGGATGAAAAAAGCAGAAGACCAAGGATTGGTGTTTAAAAAGGGCGAGCGTTTTTCAGAGTATCTAAAGAAAATTAACGAATTATTAAAAGCAGATTTGCCAGAAGGTTACGAACTTGCTTTTGAGCGAAGAACAACCAAGATTGAAACAGAAAATGATCAATTGGTTCCTTATCTTGTTGAAGTTGCCCCACAAATTACAGGAGACGATTTACAAGATGCACGTGTTGAAATCGACCAGCAGAAAAACGAACCTTACGTATCAATGGAATTTAAACCTCAAGGGGCCATTCGTTTTGAAAAAATTACCGGTGACAATATTGGTAAGCGTATGGCAGTTATTCTAGATGGAAATGTTTATTCTGCACCTAATATACAAACAAAAATTGGTGGAGGCCGTGCTCAAATTACACTTGGGGCGGGAAATTTTAATCAAACAATGAAAGAAGCTCGCGACCTTGCTTTAGTTCTTCGTGCAGGTGCTCTACCTGTTCAGCTCGATTTCTTAGAGCAAAGAACCATTGGGCCAAATCTTGGAGCTGATGCTATTAAATCGGCCGAGATCGGTGCTAGTATTGGATTGGTGCTGACGTTTATTTTTGCTATTCTTTATTACAAAATGTCAGGAGTGATTGCGGTTGCTACTCTTGTTATAAATCTTTTATTTACATTTGCATGCTTAGTAATGCTTGAAGCGACCTTAACTCTTCCAGGTATTGCAGGACTGGCGCTTACGGTTGCCATGGC
>CAYWBR010000038.1:19315-24432 GCA_964456675.1 uncultured Bacteriovorax sp.
ATCAGCTCAAAAAGCTTTTGAAGTTGGATACGATAATGCACTTTGGACAATTTTAGATTCTAACATCACCACTGCAGCTGCTGGTATTTGTCTTCTTAATTTTGGAACTGGTCCCATTAGAGGATTTGCGGTTACATTATTGATCGGTATCGTGATTACTGTATACACTTCTTATTTTGTTTCAAAAGTTTTATATGAACTCTATTTAGACAAAGTAAGTGTAAAAGAATTATCAATTTAATTAAGAATGAAGGAAGTAAATATATGATTGAGATTATTAAAACAGGAACGAGCATTGATTTTGTTTCTAAATTTAAGCATGTAGCGATTTTTTCAATTTTACTTATGGCACTGGCAATCTATGGAATTATGAACCATATGAAGTATGGTGTTGATTTTCGAGGAGGGGTAGAGCTTCAAGTAAAATTTGATAAATCAGTGGCCATGGATGATTTACGAGACACGCTAGAAAAATCAGGCTTTAAAGGTGCAGTTGTTCAAACAATCGGTAATGAATCTGAAAATAATGTGCTAATTAAGGTTCAGGCGAGCGAATCAGAACTTAACCTTATCTCTGAAAATATTAAAAAATCACTTGTTCAAGCAATGAGTGGAATTAATGTGGAAGTGGAGAAGATTGATATTGTCGGCCCAAAAGCAGGGGCAGAGCTTCGATTATCGGCCATTAAAGCAATGTTGTGGGCGATTCTTGCAATTATGGCCTATGTTGCTATTCGTTTTGATTTTAAATTTGCTCCAGGTGCAATCATTTCTCTTGTCCATGACGTTGTTATCGTGGCCGGCTTGATTGCATTTTCGCCATACGAGTTTTCACTTTCTACGGTTGCAGCACTTCTAGCGATTATTGGTTATTCAGTAAACGATACAGTTGTTGTTTACGACAGAATTCGCGAAGCAGAGGAAAAAGATCCAAATTTAAGTTTAGGTCATAACATAAACCAAGCAATTAATGATACTCTATCAAGAACAATTCTAACTTCTGTAGGGGTATTTCTAGTATCAATAACGATGTTTATTACAGGTGATGGCGATCTTAAAAATTTCTTTTTCACCCTAATTTTTGGTGTTGCTTTTGGTACTTATTCATCAATATTTGTGGCGGCTGCATCTACATTATATTTTGAAAGATTCTTCAAGAAAGAAGTTAAAAAAGCAGATCCTAACCCAGTACATGTATAAATTATTTTTTGCACAACTAGTTTTACTTATTTTTTATGTTGAGATTAGTTGTGCTCAAAATACCAACGTTACAGATATTAAGACAGAAGACTATGATGAAAAAAAATTAGAGTCTGTTTTAAAAGACTATTCACAAAAAAATCCTAACGAAAATTCTAAAGAAATTCATAAAGACGTAACGGACGAAGAGCTTACCGAAGATGAGTTACGTGAATTTGATGAATTTTCCAAAGCTGCTGTTAAAGAGAGTCTACCTAAGAAATTACCAGAATATAAAAAAGATCCAATACCAACTAATTTAGAAGAAAGAAAGTTATCTGAAAACATTAACTTCATGCTCTCACCGTTAAGAAAATTAACGGACAAAGAGCTTGAAGATCTTCTTCGGTTAAGAATTAAAGAAAGCGGAGCAGAGAAGCTTTATAATCTTGAACCTAGAATTTATCCCTTTACAGTAAAAATAATTAAGGACAAGGAAGCGCTATCGTTATTAATCAGTATTAGTGAGGATATTCCACGTTTGAGTAAGCTGATGTGGTTAATGATTGCAACTTTTATTGTAGGATATTTTTTTAAACGGATTACCTCAAACAAGGATCAGCCATTCGTGACCGCAATTTTTTATGGCAGCATACGCTTATTCATAATGAATTGTATAAGATTAATGCTGATTTGGTGGCTTTATTCAAAAGAGCTTTCTCCTACAGTCAAAATTTTTAAGGAAGTATTTTTTACTTAAATTTAGTTGGCTTTCGGAACGCATCCAATTCTTTTATCACTTGGCCTAACACTGGTTGAAATGCCTGTAGGAATTTGTCCTTGGAGAGTATCAAAGGATCTGATGGTGTATAGTTTTCTATTTCCTTGAAATAGTGGGTCTTCTCGGGAATCAATTGGCCAATAGAAATGAATTGTTTTAGAGCCCATATTGGTTGCAGATGCTCTAATTTTTAGGCCATTTTCAATATAGAAGGCCACATTTGCTATTTTTGATTCTGGAATAAACATATTGCCATAAATAGTCTGATTTGTTGTTCCGTTTTGGATTACTTCAGCTTCTTTTTCTGCAATATAGAGCGCTTCTGTTTCAGGAATAAAATCTTTTAAAATATTAAACAGCAAATCATCGCCATCAAAATGTGTTTGATTAGGACAGAATCCCTTTCCGGCGCTATCAACAAAAGGAATCATCATAAAGCCAAGCGGTACAGCTGTTTGCGTAGTGCCTAAGACAGATGGTCGATTAAAATAACTAATTTGAGTAAAAAGTCCAAGTGTGGTCGTTTTTCCGTTAGATTCTTCGGTATACTTTTCTTCGATTAATTTATCGATTGTAAGCTTTCCGTTTTGGGTACTATCGCTTACAAAGCGTGGATCTGTTTTATCCCAGATTGCAAATTGCATCGGAATATTTTCAAATCTAGGGTATTCGGCCGAATCATTGCCTGGATGACTATTTTCATCGTGGCAAATGACATTTCTTGCAGTGTTGCTTGGGTAAGGAGGTAGGGGGGCTGGAGTTTCATTAGCAGGATAATAATAGAAAAGTCTCACTTCTGAATTTCTACTAAAAACGCCGTCGGTGTAAGTTCCACCAAAAGTTAAGCACGAATATTGCGAGACTGGTGTTGTTTTTAAATTTCCAAGTACCGGTGTGCTCGATGTTTGTTGTTTTCTGTATACTTGGAATTCGCCAGTAGTGGCACCGGACTTTGATTCTACTATAGATGCAATATAAGCTTTGTTAATTGAAGTGACTGTAGAAATATTGGCAGATGCTTTGTTGGAGTTCACCGTTAAAGTTAATGGAATATATTGTTCGGTTGAACCATCCCATAATTTTAAAAAACATTCTGGTGCATCGAGACCATCTTCAAGTTGCACCTTACACCAGTTATATAGATTTTTCAGTTTATCATTCAATAAAACTTCAGTCCCGGGAGTTGTTTCTAAATAAATAATTGAGTTAGCATTATTTGGTTTCGCCGAACAGAATGAATCACAATCGTTAACAACGTCAGATTTTCCATTTCGGCAGGTACAAGTGCTAGGGTTGATGGTAAAAGCATTTGTTGGTCTTTTGATGACTTCTACATCATCAACACAGACACCTTTTGAGTTTGTGATTATTGTAAGAATTTCCTCTTTCGCATCTTTTTTCAGGGCTTCAACTTCTTCCGATGTTCCGATATGAGTTCCCTCGTAATCTTCACAAGCTTCTACACAAGAATTTCCAGTAGAGAAAACAAAATAATTTTCGCCGCAACCTTTTTGATTATCCTTATAAATATTGGCGCCCGATAATTTTTTTAATTTTGATCCACCAGCATCTGGCAAACAGCCATTCAACATAAATACGGCCGAAATAATAATAAAACTTCTAGCTGCGCTTGAAAAAAAAGTTAGATAAATAGAAGAAGTAGTATTGTTTTTCATATTTTCCACAAAGATTATTCGTCTTATAAAGACTAAAACCTTAAGTAAATTTTAGAGGATTTTGATCTTCTAAAGGTGGAATATAATCCATAATTGGTTAATTGTTTGAATTTATAGGATTTGTTGACAGGTTTCAAAAAACCAAATCTTTTTAAACTGCCTTAAAATTTGGGCAAAATAGATTTTGATTAAGTTAAATATTTCTAAAGTATTAAGAGCTTATGGCCGAGAAGGAGAGTATTCAACAGGAGAAACAACTATGACTAAAGCAGATCTTATTGCTGCCTTAGAAAAGCAAGCAAACCTAACTCACAAGCAAGCTGAGACAGTAATTAACATTACTTTTGATTCAATGATCAAAGCTCTTTATGAAGACGAGAGAATTGAAATTAGAGGTTTTGGCTCATTTGCTAATAGAAATTACAAAGCTTACGAGGGGAGAAATCCAAAGACTGGTAAGATTGTAAAAGTACCACCTAAAAAGGTTCCATTCTTTAAAGTAGGAAAAGAGCTAAAAGAAATGGTGGACGCTGGTAAAGATAAATACGTTATCCGCGAAGCGTAATTCATTAATTTTACATTGACATATTGAGGGTAATCGTTGATTATCCCTCAATAGTTTCATTGTGGAGACGTGCCAGAGCAGTCCAATGGAACGGTTTGCAAAACCGTAAAGCCTCCGGTGCGAATCCGGACGTCTCCTCCATTCTTAGACATCACAAAATAGAGACTCTCATCCCACAATGGTGGAACACACCACGATAAACCTTTTAAGAACAAGCAATTAGAACTCGCAATCTATAATTTTTAAAAGACTTTGTTCATGTGTTAATCCAAATATTATCCCTGATAAAATTATTGCGAAATATTTATTCCCGAGGGATGACCAAATAGCATAAAACAATAACCCTCGAAAAATTAGTTCTTCACAGAAATTTGAAAAGAAATTCCCAGCGATACTCCATGGATTGTAATGGAATCCAATAGGCATACCTAACAATGGAGATATCAAAAGTGTTACTATGACAATTATTAATCCCCAAACTAAACCTGTATTAATTTGAGGCAATGAAATTTTGAAATGTATTTTAGGAATTAGCCCCAAGTTCATTAGTAAGGTCATCCATAAAAAGCATATAAGAGCAGTTGGAGTGCTAAAAATAAATGTATGTTTAAAAAATAGTCTTGGGCCATCGCTAAAATCTTTTAACAATGGCGAATAAAACTTAACAATCCAAGGCTTAAATATCAGGAATGCGAATAACCAAATTCCGATTGAACTGATTAAGACAATTGCTCTTTGCCATATTGAAAGTTTTGAAATACTACTCATTTATTCTTTTCTCCATCATTGCGACTATTGTTTTAAAATCTCCAATTTTATAAGGTTTTGTAACTCCTGTTCGTTTAAAACCAACCTTTTCCCAGAAATTAAAAAATTCTTAGCCGCTGCAAAATTACTTAATCATAGATGGTATCCA
>CAYWBR010000039.1:0-24048 GCA_964456675.1 uncultured Bacteriovorax sp.
GTGAAGATGAAATTGGCTATGCCTTTGGTGTTAAACCGCTTGAATTCACCGAATATGGCACATCTTCTAAAAATGAAACTGAATCTAATAACAATATTGAATCCCCTATTAAAATGGAGCATTTTGGGGCATTAAAGATGGATGAAGGTCTAATGACCTTACAACAAATAAATTTAATGCTACGTTTTTTACCAGTTGATCTTACATACGTTGATGAGCACGATCGAGTAGTTTTTTATAACCGTGGCGAGGAAAGAGTGTTTCCAAGAAGCCCTGCTGTTATTGGACGAGAAGTTCGTTTTTGCCATCCACCAAAAAGTGTCGGTACTGTTTTAAAAATACTTGAAGAATTTAAAAGAGGCACAAAAGACGAGGCAGAATTTTGGATTGATTATCGTGGAAAAAAAATCCATATTCGCTACTTCGCTATACGAGATGCTCAAAAAAACTACAAAGGTGTCATTGAAGTTTCTCAAGACATCACTGACATACAAAAACTTGCGGGTGAACAACGCCTTTTAAGCTGGGAGAATCAATGAGTATCCATATCGATGCAAAGCTAGGAGAAATTGCTCCAAAAGTACTACTTCCAGGAGATCCTCTAAGGGCCAAACACATTGCTGACACATTTTTAACCGATGTTGTCTGTATCAACCAACACCGAGGAATGCTTGGCTTCACTGGAAAATATAATGGTGAATTAATCACGGCCATTGGCTCTGGCATGGGACAGGCGTCTCTTGGAATTTATGTTAACGAATTAATCAAAGACTATAAAGTAAAACAGATTATTCGAGTTGGAACTTGTGGGAGTTATCAAGCAAGCATTGGATTAAAAGAAATTGTCTTGGCCCAAAGTGCTTCGACCGATGCACATCACAACAGAATTAATTTCAATGGTCTCGACTTTGCGGCATGTGCAAATTTTAATTTACTGTTAAAAGCTTATAATAATTTAACCGCTAAAGGCATTCGTGCCCATGTTGGAAATATACTATCCTCTGACACATTTTATCCATTTGACCCAGAAGCACTAACCTGGAAAAAATGGGCAAAATATAATGTCTTGGCAGTTGAAATGGAATCAAACGCTCTTTACACGTTGGGTGCGCTATACGGGATAGAAACTTTATCAATCTTAACGGTTAGTGATTCTTTAGTAACTCATGAATTTACAAGTAAAGAGGAGCGCCAAAGTACTTTTAACACAATGGCACAAATTGCACTTGATACTTTAATTTAAAAATAAATAAACTAGCGATAGCGCTCTAAAAGAGTACTATCGTTAGGGTCTATTTCGATTTCAGCAAAACAATTCTCTGTTTCCCAAAAGACAACTTTATAGACAATTACGCCCTTCCCCTTAAGAAGTTGCGGCGAAACTACCTCTAATAAATACTTAGCTAAATTTTCAGCAGTGGGATTTTCATCGAGAATAAATGGAGGCTTTTTGGCCTCCATTTTATTAACAAGCTCAATGGTAATCAAATCTTTACTATAGAGAATAGTGGTATGGTCCCAATATACATCAATCCATTTTCCAACAGTTTCTTTAAGCACAGAAAAATCAATCACTCTTCCAATACTATCTAAGCCTTCAAGCGCCTTAGCATGAATAAAAACCACTCCATTATGTCCGTGCATGGTTGCACACTTACTCTCATGATTAAAAACTCTATGCCCATAACAAAACTGTATTCTTCTTACTGCCGAGATCATCTTATTCCTTATTCTCTTCAGCCCATATTACATAAATCAATTTTATGCAAACTGATGAGATTCAATATTGCTTTCAACAGGAGAATACATCATTTTTGAAGTTTTATTAACATTTTTGTCTTGATCACGATGATAGAATCTTAAAGCATGTTCTTTTTGACGCTGTAGTGAAAAACTACTTACGCGCTTTAAGTACCCAATAACTCTAGTTCCGTAATCTACGTCCTTAGAACCACATTTCGAACAAGCAGCGAGGGTTCTTTTGTCTATATTCTCACACTCATTACAAATTGTTATCTTGACGTTAGTACAAAAATAATTACATCCTGTTTTGGCCGAAAGATTGATAATATTTCTAAACCCTTCCTTGGTAAGTGCCTCATCCAAATTCAAATGAAGAGCAGATCCACCATCTAGATATTTATTTATTTTTTCTCCATGAAGAACAAATTTATCAATCACATTAGTGCTATCATCTTCAACTACATAAAAGTATGAATTGTAACAATCCCTATTAACCTGATACCCATCTGCTTTATCCCATTGAGAATTTTTAACTCCTAGATTTTCTGCTGGCACAAATTCAGTATTAAACATATAACCAAAATTCTTTTTCGCCATGATATTTTCATCAAAAATTACTTTCAATTGCTTTGAAACAAAATCAATATATTCTTGATTATTCCCTGGTGTTATTCCCATATACTCGGCCGCTTCAACCATGCCATTAATACCAATCGTTAAAAATTGCTTATTCAGAGTAATATAACCAGCGTCGTAAACAGGAAGCATACGAGCATTACATAACTCCTCAACTAATTTCCGATACGCAACTTGATATTTATGAATTTTTTGAACTTCTGCTTTTAAGTCTCTACCATCTTGAATTAAGCGATTCATATTAATTGTAATTACATTTATTGATCCTGTGGCAACTCCCCCAGCACCGAGTGAATAGCTAAATGTGTTATCACTAATTTCATTTCTTAGACGACAACAACTTGCCAAACTGTCTGCACTCTTAGATTGATAGATAAAAAATGAGTTCCCATTATATAAATCATTGGCGCGAGAGTCTGCAAATCCTTCGTCAACTGGGCCATTTTCGTCAATTAGCATCGCAGCTGTTACTACTGGAAATGTTAAGATTGAACGTTTTCTTTCTTCATTAAACCATTCCATAAAAAAATTCTGAAGCTTATTTACGCTTTCAAAAGTTGGTTTATCCATGTCTGGAAAAACAAATTCACCGAACAAACTATCAAAGTATTTTTCATCGTATAAAGAAATATTCCAAAATACTGATTGATACCCTCTCGCAGCTGCTGGTTGATTAATAGAATAAACTATGTGCTGAAAATGATTTTCAATGGCTTTTTTATGAGTCTCTAAATAATCTGCACCATAGTCAATTCTTGCAAAATGATCGAAGTATAATAAAAACTCAACAGTTGCCACCGCCCCTGCAAACTGTGCAGAAACCGCAAAGATTAAATTTACAAACGAACCACAAAAACTCTCTAGATGATGTGGAGCATGGGATTCTCCGCCAAGATCACGAATTCCATTTAAAAGAAAAGGATACATGCTTATAGATGCACAATATGGTTTTAGTGATGTTTCATCATGGACGTAAATTTCATGATTTTTAATTTGGCGAATATACTCATCGGCGCATTCTTGTCCGAAAATATCTTTAATTTTGTTCGAAACTAAGCGACGGTTTACTTGGATATTAATATCTTTATTTAACTCGGCCTCAAGTGTTGCAATATTTTTTGATGATACGTTTGCATTAGCATCAAACTTTGAGCCACTGGCCGCATTCGATGCATTCACGTATTCACTGATAAAGTTAATTTTTTCTGCCAATTGATCTTCAGTAAGCTTTAACATGTCTCTTTCTCCGTGTTGTTTTAAACTCTCCCAATCCTTAGGGTTGTTGTGTGTGTTCCTAAAGTGGTCGATAGTATTTAGTGTTTTTGAAATAAATGATTTAAATTAATATTCTTGTCTAAATCTAAAAATACTTGATTTGTTGTCTTTTTATCTAATCCTCCCAAAGCCTCAACCCATGGTCCAAGCTTTAAATAGTTTAATTCTTTATATAGTTCGGGATGAATTTCGCGAGCACCTGAGTACAAGCAGGTCTTGTAACCCTCATCTTTAGCAAAACGTAAATATCTTAAAAGCTCTTGAGGGTGCCACTCCCCTCCAAAAAAACAGACGCAAGTAAAGAGTCCTTTATAGCGAGCAATAGAGCTTGATAAGCTTTTTAAATCAAAATCTGAACCGTTAAGAGGCCACAGCTCTTGAGAGTGACAGCCAGGGCAACGATGAGGACAACCTGTGATTTGAAAAATAAGAGATATCTCTCCAGGTACTTCTTGAAGTGAAACAACCGCTTCAAGTGACCTAAAAATAGGCAAAATCTTCTCTTGTAATGATCCCTCATAATCAACCATAAGTACTCCGTTACTTACTATATTTAGTATTATGAAGGTTGGGGATACACTATATCTAGTTATTTTGGATCAAACTAGACGGTGGAAAATGGCCGAGCATTTTCCGCCGTCAAAATACATTTAAGAAAAATTGAATCTAAGAACAAAAACCGCAGCAACTTTCCTCAGATTCTGGATACACCATATGGATAAGTGTTTCAGATTCGCTTTCTTCCGCAACAATTGCCTTAATTTTACTGTTAGGAAAGTTAGCATTCATTACAGAGATTAAATTTTGAGTAAAATCTGTTTTGCACGATAAAAACACTTCATCACCTTTTTTTAGCTTAGACACGGCGGCTAAAATTTCCGCATCTAAGTTATTTTCATTTAAAACAACCTTATTTGAACCACAACCACATGCTGAACCACATGACATAAAAATCCTCCTGTTATAGGCAATTGAAAAATAGCTACTTTAACTAAGTAACCAATAATTAATTCTTTTATACACCCAAACCCTATGCCTCTATATGATCTACGTCATATTTATCTTCAATTTATCAGCGTAAAATACCAACCTGGAGGGCTTAAGTGGATATAAATTCCAAACTTGGTATTTGTCTTAAAAATTCTGATTCAACGGTGACGTTTCAAAATGAAACCTGTCAGCGCCTTTGCGGCAATCGCATGGGTGAAAAATGTCACGATTCTTGTATGAAAAACTATCAAGTAGACGCACCAGTTGTCATTAATCAAGGAATGAAGTTAATTAAAAATTCAGAGACACCAAATGGAAGGGCCGATGCAGTAGTAATCCACGATGGTGAAACGATCACCACCATTCTCTACGACCTTGATGAAAAAAATAAAAATATTCAATTAAGTCTCGAAGAAATTAAGAAATGCGATCTTACAAAATCAGAAATGACTGTAATGGAATTGATACTTAAAGGATTAACTAAAAAAGAAATCACAAAAAAACTTTTTGTCTCTGATGCTACAATTAAAACTCATTTGAACAATATTTATAAGAAGCTACCAACCAAATGGCAGCTTCTTAAAAACAGGAGAGAATGACAAATCGCCCGACATGATTTGCCATCGATGAGTTTCAACTTTTTAAAATATTTCGAAAATGATCTATGTCAGAAGAAACGTGTTTCCTACCACTAGGTGGAAAGAGTTGTGGATACCGTCGTTCCCAAAAGTGCGTTAAGCATATTCTTATCAACCCACGCAAATTGAGATCCGGCTTGTATAGCAATCGTATATTTTAGGTTTTTAGCATTTAAAAACTCTTCGTGTAGCAATAATAGGTTTTCGCCTTTTAATTTTGTCGTCTTCTTTCTCAAGTGAATATCAACTTGTCCATCGAGAAGCAAAATGGCCGAAATAGGCGTTTGCCCAGAAAACAAAAAAACAAATTCTGATACACAACTATTAATTTTTAACCCCTCTGGAAAATATCTATCTAGTTCTCCAGAAATTTTTAGTGTACTTATTAAATTCTTTTTCACCATAATCTTACTACCTAACAAATAATAAATTGTGTGTATTCATCACCTAACCAGCATGCTTCCTAAAATCAATTTATCAAATATGATTGTTGTCATAATCATTGTCGGAGGTATTTAACAATTTGTTTCTATTAGAGGTCACCTATATATATGATGTTCGTCATATTATTTTATCAATTGGCCAAGTATGATCACAACTATCTAAAAATATATAACTTTTCTTTGGAGCAATGTATGACGATGACTTCAATTTCTGCTGTAATGACCCACGATCACCGCGAGTGCGATGTGAAATTTGAAGACATTGAAAGCTGCGTGCAAAGTGCAAGTTTTGACAAGGCACTTGAACTATTCCAAACATGGAAGAAAGTAAATTTACGCCATTTCGATATTGAAGAAACTATTCTTTTTCCCGAAACCGCTAATAAAATGGGTGGAAAAATTCCTCCAATAATGGTGATGGAAATGGAACATATTCAAATAAAAAAATGTATTGATGATATGGAAAATGCCATAAATCAAAAAAATTCTGACAGCTTTATGGGACTCGCTGATACCTGCCTTATTATGATTCAACAGCACAATATGAAGGAAGAGCAAATTCTTTATCCGATCATAGATCGCTCGCTGATTAACGAACAGTCCGAATTTTTAAATATTGTAAGTGAAAAACTTAACTCCTAATGCTAACAAACAACGACGAACAATTAATTATTCTTGACGTCAGTGAGCTAGAGAGCCCACTACCGTTACAAGTTGTCCTAAAGGCAATTAGTGAAAACACATTAAATAAAAAAATAATTGTCTTCCACCGCCTTGAGCCCATAGGGTTATTCGCTCAGCTTGAAAAGCTAAAATTAAAATATAGTTGTGAGAAAGAAAACCAGCGCTATAAAATAAGTATTTGGAGAGAGTATGCAAGCAAATGTTAATCTCTCAATAACGCCTCATTACCAAAAATCATTTCGCTTTTTTTATTTGGCAATTCTAGGTCTTTTCATATGTGGATGTTACTTAATTTATGCAAATAATATCATCTCAACAAGATGGGATGTGGCAAGTATAGTTACTGTTCATCTTTTTACGCTTGGATTTTTATTGCCAATTTTCTTAGGCGCAATTACCCAATTAATGCCCGTATTATTTGGAATCGCTGATTTCAATATAAAAACACTAGACAAATTAGTCGTCACGCTTCCGATTATCAGTACAATTTTTCTCTATGGATTTCACCACTACGATTTAATCAATAATTGGCCATGGGTTATATCCCTTATCATTCTATGGATAGGACTTTTAAAATTTATCTATGCTCTTATGCAAAAGGCTTACGCACTTTATAAAGCACAAAAAAAAATTATGTACATTCACCTTTTAGTATCATGCCTATATTTTGCGTTGGCACTAATGGCATCCATATGGCTGGTGCTTGTTCATTTTGGCATAAACCTTCCCTACTTTCGCCCTCATGTAACCAATATCCACTTAACGCTATTTATCTTAGGTTTTTTTTATCATTTATTTATATCCATTTCTCAACATATTATTCCCATGTTTTTTATCACCCAACCTACTCCTCAAAATGTGCTTAAACGCCAATTGCTAATGCCATTGTTTTTAACAATCTATTTTGTGTGTCAAGAATGGCCAATCCTTTTAACTATTTGCAAAGTGGTTATTACCTATTTAATAACAGAATATCTTTTGCAAATTTATTGGAACTTAAAAACACGAAAAAGAAAAAACAAAGATCCAGTTATTTATATGTGGAATTTTTTTATGTCTGCATATTTAATTTCATTATTCTTATGGATATCCCTACCATTTGTCCCATACAATTTTAGCGATAAACTTGAGGTGATTTTTGGAGCAAATATATTCTTTGGAACTTTTTTAACACTTATACTATCAATGCTTGTTAAAATAATTCCATTTTTATTATGGCAAGACTTAAGTCGCTTACAGATGGAAAAAATGAACTTTCAAACCCCCGTACCTAATTTAAAAGACTTTATTGGGGACAAGGATATAAAACATCTTTTATACCAATTGGTATTCATCGTCGCTAGCATCTATTTATTCAAGGTATTTATGACAGGAATACTGCTCATCGTGCTTTCCATGCACCTCGTGTATTTAATAATTATGGCCCAAAAATTACACCAAAATGCATATATGGCCATATCAAACAATGAAACTTAATTAATAACTTTACTGAAATAAATTTCTGGGTTTTTCGCTTCATCAACTAAAAGTTTCTTTACTCGTAAATTCCATAAATCATGCATGAGATTTGTTTCTTCGTGACTTGCTTCGTTTCTTAGTATTTTCCCCAATAACATAGACGTACGTGGGTCTCCCCCTACGTATTCTGGATGATAATCAATTAAAACCATTTTACCGGTATCTTTTCTTTTAAAAGAATATTGAGCAGCTTGATTAACTCCATAATGAATTAAATTATTTCGAGAAAATTGCCCTGCTAGACCTTTAAAGCCTCCAATTCCACTAGCTCCAAGAATAAATGTAAATACATTTCCAACAACACCATTTGCACCATCATCTTCTTTGCTTGAAAGACTAACTTCGATAGTACCACGGACGGGAGTTTCATTTTCGCCATACAGCTTACTTAGTGCCGTTGCGCACACCATAAATGCACCGGCCACAGTTGGGCAACCATGCCCAGTATATTTAACTATGTCACCAAATGAATATTCAATTATTCCATCCTGACAACTTCCTAAAGTACGTGCCAGTGGGTCCTGTAAAGTAATTGTTGCAACATCGTTATAGAATTCAGGAAATTTCATCATTTTATCCTTAAAGTAAACAGCCCTGTTTTAAGTTATCATTGGTCAATTTTTTTTCTAAATCGCTAAGAAGTTTGTGCGAGTTTTCTGAAAATCCGGCAGCTAATAAAATATCATCGGGACAATCACCTGCGACCCTTTGAACTACTACGTTTGAATTTAGATTAGTTAAAAAATCTGTAACGTAATTAATATACTCATCTTTGTCCATTAATGGAAATGGGCATTTTTTATAATCATTTCCCATTATAGAATTTTTTACCACTTGTAATTGATGAATCTTTACAAATTTAATTGGTAATTTATTGATAAAGATGGCACTTTCTTTTGCAATATCGCGGTTTTCCCATGGAAAACCAAAGATTAAATGTGCACAGACATCAATACCATACTTTCCTGTATTCTCTACAGCATCAACAAAACATTTTACATCATGACCGCGATTAATTTTTAAAAGAGTATCATCAGAAATTGATTCAAGCCCGTATTCCATGCAGACATAATGATTTTTAGAAATATCGTGAAGCATTTTTAATTTTTCATCATCAATACAATCTGCCCTAGTCCCTATGGCAATTCCAAAAACATCTTCGATATCGAGAACAGAGCTGTATAGGTTTTTTAAATAATCCACCGATGCATAGGTATTTGAATAGGTCTGGAAATAGACAATATACTTACCAGGTTTCTTGTTTTTTTTTCTTTGAATTTTATCAATAACCTGATCGCGGACCGACTTTACATTGGCCCCCTCTGATTGAAAAAATTTTTCATTATTGCAATAAGTACAACCACCAAATCCTTTTGAACCATCACGATTTGGACAAGAAAAGCCAGCGTCTACTGTTATTTTGTAGATCGACTGGCCAAATGTTTTTCTAAGATAATCACCATATTTATTTATCAGCATCTTTAAGATTTAATCCTTCTGCTATAACAAAGATAAAATTTGTTTCGCGGGTTAGATGTTCTTTGTATTTTTTTACAAACTCACTAACTTCAAAACCAAAATCTGCCGAACTTTCACCTGATAAAGCTTTACTCTTTTTTATTTCATCAATAATCCACTTAGCTTTTTGTTCAAAAAACTTATGATCATCAATCATTTTCTTTATTAACTCTTTATCAGAATTTTTATTCTGCTCTACCATCCAATGATATAAAAATTTCTCTTCCTTTTCATGGTGGTTAATCAAATGCTCATTGGCAAACTCGATGAATTCTCCTTCAACTTCAAGCAATTTTGTCATAAAACTAGCTCCAGCAATGGCCTGTTCTAGTTTATTCATAAAACGCTCTATTTTACTGTGATCTTCATTTAGTTCATCAATAAGTTTAATCATTCAACACTCCAAACTTCATCGTCAAAAATAACAGCAGATAGATTTTTTGCGCCTTTTTTATCAACCACCTGCAATCGCGATTTTTCCATATCTTCTTCATAAGTAGTTTTATCTTGCTGATAAAGTACACCGATTGCCATTGGGAATTCTGGAGGATTACTGCTTTCAAGTAATTGAAAAGCTAATATCGGATTATATTTATCATGAACAACAATATCGTTTTCAGTGATTCCATTTTCTCCAATCGTAACTACTTCAAGATTAAAACCTTTAAGCACAATTCCTTTATTTTTTTCTTTCCCAAAGATCATCTTCTTTCCATGCTCAACATAAAGAGTGTTCTCATCTCTGGTTTGACGATTGGTATATACATCATGGGCTTTATCGTTAAAGATTACACAATTTTGATAAATTTCGACAAAAGAAATCCCTTTGTGTTTATCAGCTTCAATCATTATATCGGTCATGTGTTTTGGATCAGTATCGATTGTTTTAGCAATAAAAGTTGCCCCTGCACCAATAGCAAGCTTTCCTGGATTAAACGGGTGATCAATTGAACCATACGGAGAAGTTTTAGTCACTTTTCCTTTTTCAGTTGTCGGCGAATATTGGCCTTTAGTTAATCCATAGATCTCATTGTTAAAAAGCAAAATATTCATATTAATATTTCTTCTTAACGTATGAATTAAATGGTTTCCCCCAATCGACATACCATCACCGTCACCAGTGATGATCCATACACTTAGGTCTGGGTTCGCTAGCTTCATTCCAGAAGCGATTGCAGGCGCACGCCCGTGAATAGTGTGATAGCCATAGGTGCCCATATAATAAGGAAACCTTGAAGAGCAACCAATACCTGATACGCAAACGATATCTTCTTTCTTTTTTCCTACTTTAGTTAAGGCCATTTGTAGACTTGAAAGAATTGAATAGTCCCCACAACCTGGACACCATCTGACTTCATTATCATTAGCAAAATCTTTCTTTTTATATTCTATCGTGCATTCACTCATAAAATTTTTCCTTCTTTCATTAAATCAATCACAGCACTTTCTAGTTCTGAAATTTTAAAAGGCTGTCCTTGCATTTTATTATAACCAACAGCGCTTACTTGAAATTTTGAGTTTAGAATATTCTTTAATTGACCATTATTAAGTTCAGGAACAATTACTTGTTTAAATCCGTTTATAATGGACTCAACATTTTTTGGCATTGGGTGTAAGTATTTCATATGCATATGCGATACTTTTAATCCACGTTTTTGCAGATTTTTCACCGCCATATAAACTGCACCAAAAGTACCGCCCCAGCTTACAACTAATGCATCTCCAGTTAAATCTCCCAATACTTCTTGGTCGGGAATATTATTGGCAACTAGTTTTAATTTTTCTTCGCGCAGATCAGACATTTTTTGGTGGTTAATAGGGTTATGTGATACGGAACCTTTATCAATATCTTTTTCTAATCCACCAATCTGGTATTCAAAACCTTTCATGCCGGGAACGATCCACTTTCTGGCCAATGTTTCTTTTTCTCTTTGTGTCCACTTCGTCGTGGCCGGATCACAGGCACTTGGATCAATTAGGTGATGTCTAATTTTATTAAATGAATTGCTAAAATCTGGTATTCTCCAAGGCTCAGCACCGTTAGCGATAAAACCATCAGTTAATAGAATAACTGGGGTCATGTGCTCAAGAGCTATTCTTCCTGCCTCGTAGGCCATATCAAAACAATCACTAGGTCTAGATGCCGCTACAACAACAATTGGTGCCTCACCGTTTCTACCAAATATTGCTTGGTTTAAATCTGATTGTTCCGTCTTTGTCGGTAGCCCTGTTGAAGGTCCACCTCTTTGGACGTTAACAATAACAAGAGGAATTTCCATCGTTACTGCTAGTCCCAGAGCTTCAGTTTTTAGCGCCATTCCTGGCCCTGAAGTTGTCGTTATTGCCAGTTTTCCGGCCAAGGCTCCACCTATTGCAGAACAGATACCTGCAATCTCATCTTCGGCCTGAAAAGTAGTGACTGGTAAATTTTTATGTTTTGCTAATTCATGTAAGATATCTGTGGCCGGAGTAATTGGATAACTTCCAAGAAATAGATCAAGACCAGATACTTCAGAAGCCCGCATTAGTCCCCAAGCAGTTGCTTGGTTTCCATTAACTTGACGATATTTACCTGGTTGAATTTTTGCTTGAGGAATAACATATTTAGAAACAACAAACTCAGAGGTTTCAGCAAAATTACGTCCTGCTTTAAGGGCCAAAATATTTGCATCTTTAACAATTGGTTTGTTTTTAAACTTTTCTTCAATCCATTTAATCGTTGGCTCTAAACTTCTTCCGTACAAAAAGTAGGTTACCCCTAGTGCATAAAAGTTTTTACATTTGTCTTTGGATTTTGAATCAAGCTCAAGCTCTGCTAGTGCCGCCTGAGTCTGAGATGTAACTGGAACTTTTAAAACGCGATACTTATCGAGCTCTCCGGTGACTAAAGGATTTTCTTTATAGCCAGCTTTACTAACATTGTTTTCAGTAAAGGCATCAGCATTTACCATTACATAACCAGATGGCTTTACGGAGTCCAAGTTCGCCTTTAGAGCTGCAGGATTCATTGCCACAAGCATGTCCACATCATCTCCAGGAGTATTTATTTCAGTAGCTCCAATATGAACTTGAAAACCAGAAACTCCTGCAATTGTGCCTTGAGGGGCCCTAATTTCTGATGGGTAGTCTGGAAAAGTGGAAATATCATTTCCCATAGATGCTGAAGTGTTTGAAAATTGTGTTCCAGTTAATTGCATCCCGTCGCCGGAATCTCCTGAAAAACGAACCACAACACTTTCTAGTTGTTCTGTTTGCATAAAATTTATTCCTCTGATTTAATCGAATTAACGGGACAAGACTCAACTTGTTCCTTCATAAGTGCTATTTCTGCGGCGGTTGCAGGTTGCTTAATAATATAGGCGTTTCCATCCTCATCATCCTTAAATAACTCTGGTGCAGATGAATAACACACATTACATGCAATACACCCCTCGCCTGAATCATCATCTGGATGAGTTGTGAACCACGTCCCCGGAACATTTAATTGATGTTTCATTATTTCGCTCATACTTATCTCCTATAGTCCATTTGGCCCATCAATATCGTCATCAGCTCTTAAAGGATCATCGCCATCATTAATTTTTTTTAATTCGGCTTCAACCATAAGACGATGTTCTTCTTCTTCATGCATAAGCTCTTCAAAAAAAGTTTTGGCTTCTTTATCTTGGCAATTTTCAGAGAATTTTTTATAAAATGTGTAGGCTTTAATTTCAGAATCTCTAGCAACTAACAAGGCTGCATGAGTAGACATAAAACTTTCAGCGCGATCAAAGCTAGGTGCTTCTGTTTCAAGATACTCGTAATAATCTTCTATTTGAATGCTTGGCTTGTATACACCAAAAAGTTCATTATATTTTGCTATTAAATCATTGGCATGTTTAGATTCATTAACGGCCATTGTAGCAAAAAAATCTCCTGCATCACCTTTTGTGACTGAGCCAATTTGTCGTGAAAAATCAAGGTAGCGTTCGTTGGCCTCTGATTCGATTTGGATTGCGAGCTCAAGAGCATCTTTGACTGTAAAGTCTTCAATTTTTTTCTTCATAAATTTCTCCATTATGATCTAACTATATGAAGAAAGGATTTAAAGAAATATGATGACTGTCACTTTTGATACTGAAAAACATCATCCCCAGGGGTGGAAATAAGTTGAGTGATTTTATGCGAGATATGGAAAACGTTTTAAAACTTCAACCCTACTTACAAATAAAAGCTCTGTTCCTCGAAGAGCAAATGCAGTTTGCTTAAGCTTTTTTTTAAAGCCCATTTCACCTAGGCCAATAATTTGATTTTCAGTTAGAATGTTCTGAAGTTTTTTTCGCTTTAGCATTTTTATTTGACCTTGCTTTACAAAAAATAGCCCACTCAAATATTGTCCTTCATAAAACAGAGGTGCCTCATTAGAAAAAACCAGCCGCTCGATGGCATTTGAAAAGATAGATTCAAATTCAATTGTCGACATAATTAAGCCTCCAAAAAGAATGTAAAACAAAATGTTTGATATATCAAACATTTTAAAAACTGATATTCATCAATTTTAAGACCCTAGCGGGGAGACTATAAGCGATTTTTCTCTTTTGAAAGCTGACGAAGCTCATTTTCTCTAAGGATAATAATTTGTTTATTTTTATTTTTAATAAGCTTCATGTCTTCTAGTTTTGTTAAAGTGCGAATCACACTCTCGTAAGACGTACCGGCCATATTGGCCATATCAGAGCGAGGAAGAGTAAATTGAAGCTGATTTTTCACTTCATCATCATAGCCATAAGAATCGATCAAAAAACATAATATGAGTGAAATTCGAACAATGACGTCATTATGAATCATGCTCTTCATTCTTTCTTCGGTGTCACGAAGATCCCGTGCCATAAACTCTACTAAATAAATTGCAAACTGCGGATTATGGGTGATTAATTTTAAAAAAACATCTGACTGGATAAAAGTAACTTCAACTTCTCCAAGCGCAATAGCTGAAATCGGTGATAGCGATGAACTAATTGCTCTGTGCCCTAATAAGTCGCCTGTATGAGAGAGTCGTAAAATTCTCTCTTGTCCTTCATAGATTGACGCTACAACCTTCACTCTCCCACTATTTATAAAATAGAAACCTCCAACCTGGCTGCCTTCTACAATAATCCTATCCCCTTTATTAAACTTAAGAGACTGGGACATATTTTTAGCAACAATCATCCACTCTGAGTTTAATTTACCATCAAGGATTGCTTCAATTGTTTGGTGACTCATATTTAGACTCGCAATTTTTTAAATTTTATAAATCTGATATACATCATTTTTATAAAATCGTTAAATTTGATTTTTATCATTAAGTTTATCTCTTGCAATGTTTGGCATAGCAAACTATCGTACTTCATGTAAAACAGACTTTTATTAAACAATGCAAAAGAGGAGAATCTTTATGAAAAAAATTTTAATTGCGCTATCCCTAGTAACTTCATTTTTAGCTGTGGCGGTTGAGCACGACATGTCCAATATAGTTGGAACGGGCGTCGAGCTAAAATCCTACGATCACGCAATTGCTGGTGCATTAAATGGATTTCTTGTATTTGGAAATATTGACGAAGCCAAGGTCAATCAATTTTAACAGTAAAAAAAGATGGCGGACTAGCTTCAACTACGTTTGAAGTTGTACCAGGTCGCGGCTTTGGAGGGAAATTAGTTCTAGAACCTGAAAACGGAACAAATGAAGTTGAAGTACTTTTTAAAAAACTTGATCGCACTCAAAATATTTATACATATAGTGTAAACGGCGAATTGATTGATATCAAAGTTGAAGCAGATGATTTTATTAACAATCATTTCATTAACCCAAAGTATTCTACAGTAATAAAAAACAAACCATTTTCATTTAAAATCGAATCGGGTTCAGCTTGCTACAATATGTCCGCGCACTTAATTGCTATGATGATTGCGGCAGCTTCATTGTAAATTCTATAAGAGAAATCCGTGGGTACTTCCCACGGATTTTCGTTACAAGATTTAATTTCTAACACCAACAATTTTATTTAAGAGCTGAATCTGTTCTTCTAGTTCTTTAGAAAGAAGTTGTAGATCCTCAGATGTTTTAGCAGTCATCTGTGCTCCTTGTGCATTTTGTTGGGCCACTTGGTCTAATTGAGCAATTGCTTTTGTCACTTCCGCTACCCCAGTTGATTGTTCTTCTGTGGCCAGATTAATTGATCTAACGATACCGGCAATTTCTTGAATACTACGAGTAATTTCGGCAAATGATTTCTCACTTTGATTTGATAATCTAATACCCTCTTGTACATTTCTATCGGCAACATCAAGGGCTTCTTTGGTCGTAGACTTTGTAGTATCAGTGATATTTTTAACTTGAGCCGTACTTCTAGCAAGCATTTCAGTAATTTCATTTGCTGCTTGTCCAGACACTTGTGCAAGCTTTCCAATTTCTTCTGCGACAACCGCAAAACCTTTACCATTCTCTCCGGCCCTTGCCGCTTCAACTGAAGCGTTAAAAGATAATAGTCTTGTTTGAAAAACAATATCGTTAATAATAGCTGTCTTAGTATTAATTTCACCAATAATTAAAAGAACACTTTCAGTTTCATTCATAGATTGAGAAACTTTTTCTAACAAACTTGTATTTGATTCACTAATTCTATTCATACCCTGCTTTAAATTTGTAATCAAAGACAAACCATCATCGGCAATCTTCATACCTTTTTCAACTAAATGCATGGAATTTTGGGCATTATCCTTTGTTGTTAAAATCATCGAACTTACCTCTTCAATTGAAGCTGATGTTTCCTGCAAAGAAGCCGCTTGCTCCGTTGTGGCTTGAGATAATTGCTCTGCTTGTGAAGAAAGCCCCAAGGAAGCTGCATCAAGGTTTTTTGATTGACCGCCAAGGGTCGAACCAATATCCATAAACTCTTTAACGGTGTTTTTGATAACAAAAAATGTAAATAATGAAACTGCTAGCAACACCAGAAGAACAATAATTAAAATAGTGAAAAATAATGTTTTTTGTTCACTACCTATTTTTTCAAGCTCTAAAATGTCATTATTAACCTCTGCTGCAATGATATTATTTACTTCATCGATATTAAATGTGATTGCTTTTGCAAAATCCGCTGCATCTACCCCGTAATTGCCCTCGGTATTTTTTGCTAGAAAAATCTCATAGGCATCAGTTACTTTTTTCCATTCTGGAGAGCTAATGATAGTTTTAACTTTTTCTAAAGAACTCGGTTGAACCATAAGCCCTGGAGACTCAAAACCCACCATAAATGAAGTCATTAGCTTTTGAGCGTTATCTCTTTCTTTATTGTCTCGAGTAGCATTACTTGCAAAAGTTCCATTTAAAAATGCGCGTAAACGCCCTAGCTGCTCTTTTGATTGCTCAAAAATAACTAAGCTTTTTATTCGCCCCTCTTTACCTTCAAAACTTGATCGCTCAAAAAGTTTTCTTTGTAATAAGATCATTGATTCTTCATAATCTCCGTATGCTTTTAAAATTTCAGGAACTGCGGCTTTGGCATTTACAAGATCCCGTGTTTTACCCAAGCGAGACTCGGCATCATTAAAGGCTTCTTCTTTATTTTCAAAATCTACGGCCATTCCAAGAGTTTTTGCATTTAAAAGAGTTTCAGATACTTTCTTCCTCTGAACGTCTAATTCATCCGCACTAAGCTTTCCATTAACAAATAAAACCGACATCCCGCGGCCTTTTTGCGCTTCATGAATTAATTTAGATATTTCACCAAAGGCTTTGGCCCCATTTAAAACTTTATGGGCATCTACTTGATTTTGTCGGTAGTTATTTAAAAGAAAAAAACTCACCACTAAAACCATGATGTATAAAGGCACCACGATAAAAATAATCTTCCTTGATAAATTCATGTTTTTCACAATTTCATCTCCTGAAACATATTGAAATATTCGCCAATTGATTTTTCTGGTTTTATTATGTGCATATATAAAGAAGCGTTTAAATAAGTGAGTTTAATAATTCTTTGATTTGGATTTTTTAGAATGTTTATCTGATCATCTTTGGACCACTCTTTGGACCACTCTTTTTCATTACTCTCTTGCTCAATTTCAAAATCAGCAGGATCTATGATTTCTTCATGGATACTCGATTTTGTCATTATCCATATTTTTGATTTTTTTGCTAACTCAGGTGAGCCCTCATTACCGCCAACAAATAATATGCCTTTAAAATGATCATTAAAAATAGCTGCGTATTTTTCTACGTAAGGCTTATGAAAAACTCCCGAAGCTCCATAGTCGCTATTCGCAATTTGGGAAAATTTTTCTAAAGTATTTAACCCCGTACGCATACCAATAAGATTTCGCATGTTCGAAAGCTTACTTAAGCCTTCACAATAATCGGATCGATCATAATAATAGTAATTAGAAGTAAGGGCACAAAGTTTTTCATCTTTTAATAATGCTTCATGAAGCATCTTAACAGTTACTCCATTCTTGGCAGGAATTCGCTCATCACCGGTAATAATTAAATTTATTCCAAAGCTTTTTAATAATTTCCCAACAAGGGGAAACAAGTAAGGTGAATCATTTTTTCCATCAAACGGAAAACCCAATTCAAAACTATTTTCTAAATTTTTTTTCTTTGAATGGGCATATATTGAGCTTAGTGCTCCGGAAAATTCTACATTGGTTTCTGGTTTTAAACGCCAACCAATAAGAAATGACGCCTTTTCTACATCAGAAATAGCATCGTCGAGCATAAAATCCATCATGCTTTTTGCTTCTTCGAAACTTAAATCTTCGTTGCCACGAGGTCCTGTGGCCACTTTTTTAATAAATTTTTTCATGCAAGTTCTTCTCGATTATTTTTTAGAAATCTTTATATAAAGTAAGCTTAAGATTTCAGGTAACTTATTTATATTTAAAAGGATACTAAAATTGCCGGCACCAAAGAGTTTAGGTAAATACTGTTTGGCCGAAGGGTCAACGGCAATAGCAAAGGCAATTATGCCATCACGCTCGCACTCTTCTATGGATTTTCGCACATCACTTAATCCATATACTCCCTCATACCGATCGTAATCAGTTGGTCTTCCATCGGTTAAGATGAGCAGCACGCGTTTTTTCTCTTTTCGCTCAAGTAATTTAGTTCGAGCATGCCTAATGGCAGGCCCAATACGGGTATAACCTTCTGGAGTAATTTCATCGGCCAATTCTTTAAAATCGTCCCAACTACCATCAAAGTTTTTCCACACAGTAAATTTACATGAACTTCTAGTATTGGATGAAAAACCGGCCACCATAACAGGATCTGAAAACTTCTCAATGGCTTCGCCGAAAATAAGTAGTGACTCTAAACTCAAATCGAGCACCCTGGCATTTTGCACCCATGAATCGGCAGAAAGAGAATTATCGACCAAAATAAGAATGCTCAAATCACGATTTTTTTTAAATACATCTAAATAATTTCGTCCGTCTGATGAAATATTACGGGATAAAAGCGTAAAGTTTCTAATAAAATTATCTATATCAACAAATCGTCCGTCATAAAGTTTTTTTCGTTTTATATATTGGGAGGATACTCTTAGAAGTTTTTTTCGAATACTCTCTACTTCACTTTTTCTCTCTCGTAATTTTTCTGAAAAGGATTTTTTTAAAACAATGTCTTCGTCATTAACAGATGGTTTTTTTTCTTGTTTTTTATAATTGTCTTCAAAGACTGAACACCAATTTTTTTTATAATTCCTTCTTTGGTAATCCCATTCATCATAACTAAATTCTTTTAAACCTGAACTTATTTCACTTTGTTCAAAATCGGCTATTTCAAACCCCATATCGAGCTCAGTTTTATATAAGGACTGGGCAGCTTTACCGCTTCGGATAACGTCTTCTAAATTAAGTTCGTCAAGGGCATCGGCATGCATATCAAGCTCGTCGCCCCCATCCATTTCTCTTTGAATACCTTTAAATTCTTCAAGGGTTTCTAGTTTTTCAAAATGGTGAAAAACATCCTGGCCAATATTTTCTTTATTTTCATCTAAGTTAATTTTTTTTACTTGATGGGTGTTTTGATTTTTTAATTCAGTTTTCGCATCCGGTAGGGCCTGTCTTAACTCTGGTAGATCATTTTCTGCCTTTATAATTGTCATTTCTTTAGGGCATAGGCCAAATAAACCTAAAAGTGAAAAACCAAACTCTATCGTTAAAAGAGCACTAAAATCTTCTGACGTTTTTAAGTGAAAATTGTCTGAATTTTCCAATGTATTTATGGAATTTAAAAGCGCTGAGTAGTTTGGATAAATATTACTTAACGTTTCTTTTATCGATTCCTTAATGGCCAAAATTTTTTTCCAGGATTCAAAATCACTTAACCCAGAAACGTTTTCATTGGTTTTTGAAAAAAGAAGGTAACTTCCATATAGATGCAAAATTAAAATCTTATAAAATGAAAAATTTTCTTCTTTTGTCGGAAGTGCTGCCACATAGGATGGAAGGAAAATCTTATTGGAACTTAAGTACCCGACACCTGAAGTCGAGCGAATTTCCATAGGTGCCAAAAAAACAGCAGAGGAAAAAAAAGAAAGTTGCTCTTTAACATCCTCAAGGATAACTGCATTCGCATCTTTTTTTTTCTGCTCTAAAATTTCAGCTTTTTTCCGTCTTCTTCGTTTATAAAAAAACGAAAAAAGACTCTCGTCAAAACTCATAATTCACCACAAATGAATAGGTTTAGAGATACAGAGAGACTAGATCACTTATCGCTCGAATAACGTCGCGATCGTCACTTAATGCATTGGCAATAGAGACCTCTGAAGCGACTCTGGGATTAACTCCTGCGTGAATAAGAATTGCAGTATTCACTAGCAAACGTGTTGAAACACTTTCTGCAAGACTTAACTCATGCAGAGTTCTAATTTTATTGGCCAGTGCTACTAATGACTTACAATTTTTTTCATCTAAACCACTCTCCTCTTTTACAATAAGAGTTTCTATATCTGGTTTAGCATAATCAAATTCTAAAGAAACAAACCTTTGCTTAGTTGAAGGCTTTAATTCTTTAAATGATTTTTGATAGCCGGGGTTATAACTTAAAATTAATTGAAAACTATCGGGACATTTAATACTTTCAGAAAGTGCGTCTATGTAGAGAGTTCTTCGATAGTCTGATAATGAATGGATTAGAACGATGACATCTTCTCTGGCTTCCACTACTTCATCAAGATAAAGAAGTGCACCAGTTCTCACTGCACGGGTAAGTGGCCCATCCTGCCAAACAGTTTCGTTACCTTTAATTAAAAATCTTCCCACTAAATCAGTGGCCGACGTATCTTCGTTACAAGCCACTGTTATAATGGGAAGTTTTAAATCAAATGCCATGGCGTCTACAAAGCGCGACTTTCCACAACCTGTTGGTCCTTTAAGAATTAAAGGAAGCTTTGCCTGGTGACATTTTTTAAAAATTTCTTCTTCATTTTTAACATTTGTATAAAATGGTCTTTTCATATTTTTATCACCAGGGCAAAGAGTTATTCGTAAATATCGCCAACAGTTTGTCTTGGAGTACCTTGCTTAATGAACATATAGATATAAGCCAAGATTCCAGTTAAAAACAATGTAGCTGCTAATAAGAACCCTACAAAGTGCGGCTCGATTTCAGTTTGAACAGCTAAGAAGTCCATCCCCATTCTGCGCTCAAGAACAACCTGAGCAACTCCAGCAACACCCATAGCTGTAGTCATACAAACCATACCAATATTAGATGCCCAGAAAGCATACTCTGAAATATAGCTATCGTATAACTTTCTTCCAGTGATCTGCGGCATTGCATAAGACATGATTGCAAGAACTAGACACGCATAAGCTCCCCAGAAAGCTAAGTGACCATGCATACCAGTAACAAGCGTTCCGTGAGTCCAAACGTTTACCTGTGGAAGTGTGTGAGCAAAACCTAAAAACCCTGCACCAACAAAACTTAAAATTGAACAAGCAAGAGACCACTTAAGAGCTAAACGGTTAGGGTGGTTACGTCCACCTTTGTTGGCCATAGTGATTGCAAAAATTGCCATACCCATGAAAGCCAATGGCTCTAGAGCAGAGAAAAATCCACCAATCCATAACCAGTAATTTGGAGTACCGATAAAGTAGAAGTGGTGACCAATACCTAAAATACCAGATAAGAAAGTTAAGCCAACGATAACGTATAACCATTTCTCGATAACTTCGCGGTCAATACCTGTAAGTTTGATAAGAAGGAAAGACAGGATACCACCCATGATAAGTTCCCAAACACCTTCAACCCATAAATGAACAACCCACCATCTCCAAAAAGAGTCGATTGTTTGGTTATCAGAGTGAATAAGACCTGGAAGGTAAAATAAAGCAGCTGCCAATAAACCGAAGAATAAAATTCCGGCAGTTGTAGTTTTTCTAGTTGATTTCCAAAGAGTCATACCGATATTTGCAATGAAACACAGTACGTTTACTACAACTAAATAATCTAATTCTCTTGGAATTTCTAAGAATTTTCTTCCTTCCCACCAGCTAAAGTGAAAACCAATTACCGCCGTAACCGCAACCACTGCCAATGACCAGAATTGAATTTGTGCAAGCCAAGGCCACTCAAGCTCTCTATCTCCCTCTTCTGGAATAATATAATAAGCTGCGCCCATGAATCCTGAAAGCAACCACACAACCAAAAGGTTTGTGTGAGTTGTTCTTGCTACGTTAAATGGAATCCATTCGTGAAGTCCATCCATACCGATTCTTGCAAAACCCATAATGAAGCCATAACAGATTTGTAAGAATAAAAGCAGCATTGAGAATGCAAAAAAATTGAATGCTATTTTTTGTGATTTAAATTTCATTTTATCCGTCCTTTATCCTATTGGTTTACAGGTTTAGCTGGATAACCGTTAGTATCAATTTCACTTATCCACTTTAAGAAAGCGACCATGGCTTCCTTATCCTCTTCGTTCATATTGTACTTAACCATTTGTCTAGCGCCTGGGTAAACTTGAGAAGGATCAGTAAGCATTGCCTTAATCCAATCTGCACCCTTAGTTTCATAGATCTTCGTTAACTCAGGAGCATAATATGCACCTTCGCCAAGTAAAGTGTGACACCCCATACAGTTCTTTTTGTCAAAAAGTTCTTTTCCGCGGATAACCTGTGGGGTTAGGTTTTCAGCGTGTGTTTGCTTGGGAACTTGTTTCAACGTATCATAAGTTAGCCCTATGAAGATCGTTGCAAAAAACAATGTCCCAATCAAGAAGAAATACTTCGCACCTTGTTTTGATAACATGTGTCCATCTCCGTTTGTTGGTTGATATAGGTAAAACAATATATTTTACTTAAATACTACAATTTTCAATTAAATCCATCATCTACAATGTTAGTAATTGTTATCTTATTAAAATATGATATACATCATGTAAGCAATTTTAATAGGCATTTGATTTAATATGTTTTAGAATAAAGCATATTTTTTTTATCAAGGAGAGGAAAGTGAAATCTATTATTTTCGCATCATTATTTTTTACGCTTACTAATCTTAACGCAGCAACCCTTAACAAAGATTCTGCGACAAAACTTATGACTAAATCTGGTTGTATGACTTGTCACTCAATCGATTCAACAAAAATCGGTCCTGCTTATAAAGATGTATCTGCTCGCTACAATAACTTAACTCCAGAAACTTTGGCGTACTTAAAAGGTGAAAAACCATTTGATTACCTAATGAAAAAAGTTCGTACGGGAACAAAAATTGGAGTGAATAAAAATTGGATTAAATCTAAAGAAGGCAAAGCTTACGGTTTAATGACTCCAAACCCAGTATCTAGAATTTCTGATGCTGACTTGAAAGACTTAATTACATTTATTCTAACTCTTAAATAGTTCAAAGCATTTTATAGTAGACAATTGCCTTTCTGCAGTTGTCTACTTTTTCATAACATTAACCACACCAACAAAAATAGTTATGAATAAATTCAAAAATCAATGTTCAGCAGATGAACTGGCCACTAAAAGTTTATTTCTAGGGCCAAGGGCAGAAAATGCCGATTGGCTGCGCCATCAAATTCTTTATGTACTAGACCATTTTTTTCAATGGCGTAAGGATTATATGCCTACAGATGGTAAGGCCATCTCGCGCGATGATCAAAGGCACCCAGATTTTATTGCCACTCAAAATAAAGTACAAAACCTAGTACTCGATTTATGCCAACGCTTTGATAAAGAAATCCCACAATTTTCCCCACGGTATATAGGACATATGTATTCCGAGCTCTCATTGCCTTCAATTCTTGGAAATTTATTGGCAACTTTACATAACCCCAATATTTTATCTACCGAAGCCTCTAGGGTTGGAGCCTTCATTGAAGAAGAAGCAATTAAAGAGCTCTCTCAAATGCTTTTTATGAATAAAGATAAATGCGAGGGTCACTTCACAAGCTGTGGGACTGTGGCCAACATAGAAGCGCTGTGGCGCGCTCGCTATAGCAACGATCATTTTTTAGCAATGGGAACATATTTAAATATCAATCACCAGACGCAATTAACATTTTTTGATAGCTGTCATATGGGTTGGGATAAATTTAGAGAATACCAGGAAGCTTATAACATCAAAGAAG
>CAYWBR010000040.1:0-9657 GCA_964456675.1 uncultured Bacteriovorax sp.
ATTGGCTTTTGCGTACCTCAAGGCAATCTATGGCGTGCCTGGCACCTTTAAGAAAGATTCAGCTTCAAGAATTCCAGTGATGCTAATACCTGAGCTCATTTTTTCGATCTCTAGTCCCTTTAAAAAAAGAGTAGTCGGTGTTTGTGTGATATTTAATTGGCGGGTTAGTTTTTGATCGTTATCGATCAAAAACGTAAATGGGTACGGTGATTTTTTTAAAAATGCAACAATTGTGGACTGATCCTCGAATGGATTTAAAAGATAGATGGAATCTCTATTGATAGTTCCATTTCCAACAGATTTTTTTAAGCGATTCATTTCAATTTTACAGGGAGCGCACCATGAGGCCCAAAATAATAATATGGTATTTTTTCCAATAATAGGGAAACTTAATTGCTCTCCAGAATGTGTAGTGTAATTTTGTGAAGTGACCACTGTGCCTTGTGATTTATAATTATTGATTATCCGTTCACCGTGAAGGGCGAGAAAGACAATCAAAAATATAATATACCCCAAAATATAGGTTCTATTATTTTTTACCCAGCTAGAAAATTGAAAGTCTTTATTCAAGATGCGACCTAATTTTGTTAACAGTAATTGTCTCGCCCAAGGAAATTAAGTTTCCATCTTTTTTTTGTATGAAATATGCCGGCACTCCGACTAATCCTTGTTCCTTTAAAAATGAACCAATAATTTCATCTCTTTTTGTCCAATCTGCTAAAAGGAGTTTAATATTTTTTTGGGCCACTAATTTTTTAAATTCATCGGTTTCTAAAACAACCTTCTCATTAACTTTACATGTAAAACACCATTTTGCAGTAAAATCGATGAATACTAGTTCTTGTTTGTCCTTGTGGTCCTTCATTGCTTCTCTTGACCACGGTTTCCAAAAAAGTTCTCCTTTGATGGTCTCACCATTCATCGTGATTGCATTTTTATTTGAATCAATTTTTGTATTCCAAAGTGATAGGAAAAAAATTGCAGCCAGTAAAAAAATAAAAATTTTGTGAGATTTTTGTTTAGTAACAATAAAAGCAAATAATATCATCGTTAACAAAATCAAAAGTTTTGTCATTAATCCGGAGCCATCAGCTAAAACCGCGTATACATCTAAAAGCCAGATAATTGTCAAAATCAGCGTGAAGCCCATAATTTTTTTAAAGGTAATCATCCACATTCCCGGTTTGGGGAACAGGTGAACAAGCTTTGGAAAAAATCCTGTAAGAATAAATGGAAAAGCGAGTCCTAATCCAATGGCCATGAAGACGGTTATAATAGTTAGGGTATTTGCGGAAAAGGCAAAAGTAAGTGCTGTTCCTAAAAAAGGTGCCGAACAGGGAGTTGAGAGAATTGTTGCTAAAACTCCAGATAGAAAATCTCCAATATATGGAGAATCCGTTTTTATGTTACCCAGGTGTTTGCCACCGGGAGTAGAGAATTCAAATAGGCCTAGTAGATTTAGTGAAAAAACAAAAAGAGCAACAATCATTAGCATAATAAAGCGAGGTGATTGAAGCTGAAAACCCCATCCAACATCTGTTCCTAAACTTTTTAAACTCGTGATGACAACGGCAAGTGCGAAAAAAGTAAAAAGAATCCCTAGTGTATAAAATAAATTGTGACGAAAGATTCCCTTTCTAGACTCTTGTCGATATTTAACGAGTTCAAATAGCTTTAATGTAATAACAGGTAATACACATGGCATAATATTTAATATCAAACCACCTATAAAACCTAAAAGAATAAAGTATAAAATTGAATTACCAGAGTTTGAATTTTTTGTTTCGGTCAAAAAATTATTTTTTTTTTCAGTTGCTGAAGACTTAGTAAAATCTAATTTTTTAAAGTTTTGCGAAACAGCAGTATATGCATTTTCAAATCCACTAAAAGATTTTTCAATAATGTAGGTACGTTTTGAAATTGGATCATAGAAAAGTGCTTTGATTTTGTAGGGAATGTTGAATTTACCATTTTTAGGCAGCATGACGGCGGGTTCAAGATATTCACCATCCCAACCTATTGGAGTAATACTTAAAAAACTTTGATCTGTACTTAAAAAATATTCATGTTGAAAATCAAATGGGGGAAGGGGATAAGTTAGGATTAAGTTATTTTCAAAAATATTTGGTCTGTCTACCTTTTGATTAATGGCCGCTCGCAGTTCGAGAGTGTTTTCTTCTTTACCACGGAATAAAGTTAAATCTAGATAACTGGGAATCTGCTCTACTTTTGGTAGAGCGGATTTTTTTAATTTTAAAATGTCGATTGACTCTGGGCCTTTGCCAGAGGAAATACTAGATAGAAATAATCCATTATGGATTTCACCAGGAATTTTGATTTCACCAGGGATGCACACATGTTTACAGATTAGCCATGTGAAATGCATTTCAAAAGGATTTCGCTCATACTTTTTTAGTTCGCTTTGATTAAATTCATAAAAAAGAGTGTATGTGCCAGAATAACCAAAACCAATCTGCTCTCCTGTTTCACGGTATTTTTTCGGAACAGGCCATTCTAATTCGTTTAATTTGTAGGGTGTTTGTTTTGACCCAATTTTTAAGCTTGGCTTAATTGGAAGTCCTGCATCCCCTGGATTTTTCCAATATGTATGCCAGCCCTCGTGGTTGGTAAAAGTTACGGCGATAAAAGTTTTATTTTCTTCTTTGAAGCTATCTAAATTAACGGTGATTAATTTATTAGGAATTTCTTCTTCTGCAAAAACAGAAGTTATTGCAAATAGAGTATATAGGACTACTTTTAAAAAATTTTTCATGTCTTTGAACCTATCATAGATTAGTTATTCAGTTGTTAAAACCGAGTATTTTTATTGTCAATTCTAAGTCATTTTTTTTGACAATATTAATGAATAATATGGGGATATCCTATCAAAAAGATTTAGATTTTCCCAAAAGAAAATTCCTATAGTTGCTAAAGAATTAGGCAATCACTATTTTTATTAATTTAACTAAAATTGTCGGGAATTGTTTGCGAAACATCTTTTAATTGGTACTCAATTTTATTTCGATATGGCCGATAAGTATGTTGAGAATTGCGCAAAAATATGCGGCATGTGGGCAAGCAAGGTAGGAATAAGTATGAAAAACAAATTGAGTTTAACGTCATTGTTTGTGGTAGCAGCACTAACTTCTACGGGGTGTACGGTAGAGTGGAAGGTTTTGGAAGCTAAATCAAAGCAAATTAATAATTACGAGAAAACTTCAATTGTTCTTGCTCGTGAAAATAGGGAACTGATTACAGAAGTTAATCGTATGAAATTTGAAATAGAAAAACTTCGTCAGGAAAATATTTATTATAAGAACAAAGTGGGGGAGGCACATGCGCCATCCGCGTCGACTCATGAAGTGGCCGATTCCCATGGTGGAGCTAGCCACGAAAGCACAGGCCATGATAATTCAGCTCATGGAGAAACTGCACAAAATGACACGCATGTTCCAACACGCTCTGTTGCATCAATTGGTTCGATGAATATTAAAAAAGATCAAGTAGAGTACGAGATATACAAATGGAAAGCTGAAGATATGCATAAAATTGCTGAGTCTGAATTTAAGAAAAAGAATTTTGAGAAGGCAGCGCAGTTTTATTATTCGATTATTAAAAACTACCCAAAATATACAAAAATTGACGATGATTTTTACTTCAAAGCAGGTGTCTCTGCTTTTGAAACAGGAGAACATCATGAATGGGCCCTTGTAAATTTTGAATATCTAATGGCATCCTATCCAACTTCGAAATATTATAGGAGCGCCAAATTATGGTCGTCTTTAACTCACTTGAAAATGGGCGATAAAAAGAAATTTTTTATTACAGTTGAAGAATTTAGAAAAAAATACCGTAATTCACCTGAATGGAAAATTTTAAGTGCATATTACGAAAAAATTGAAGAAAAAACTCACGAATAATTCAATTGAAAGGAATCAATTGAAACGATTTTAATGACGAGGAATGGAAGACTATGAAATTAAAAACCATTTATATTTCGGCCATGTTGATATTATTAGCAATGAGTGCATCAGCAGATACGAAAGAAGCCTATGGTAAAATTATAAAAATTAAAGGCGAAGCTTTTATCTCGCAAAACGGTAAAACTAAAGCGATAAAATTGGGAGATTTCATCTATCCTAATTCAGAACTTGTAATAGAACATGTCGGACAATTAAGTTTTAGCACTAGCGAAGATGAGATTTACCATTTGGGCAAATCTAGCTCCATGATGGTTTCACCTAAAAATATGGTATTACGCTCTGGCGAAGTTTGGTTCCAATCACTGAATAAATCTAATAAAAGTAAAATATCAACGGCAAATGCAGATGTTGTTTTAAGTGGTGGCGAAGGTATTTTAGTTTATGATTCGTTAAAAGCAAAAACTCAGCTGGTTGTAGTGAATGGTTTAATGCAGATTAATAATGTGCGAGCACCAGAGGTAGCAATTAGTATCTCTGAAGGGAACTTTTCTTATGTAGATAATACCTACGATAATGGAATTCCAAGAGACCCAACACCGGTTGGTGAAAAAACATATAATGAACTTGTTGCACATTTTCCAGGTGTCTTTGCTTTAGATAAAAATACGATCAAAGTATTTTCTAAAGAATCAGAGAACTCTCATGCAAAGCTTGCACACTTGCCAGTGGAAAAAAGTGAAGCGACTGATGAAGTGCTTAGTGCCTATCGCGACATCTTAATATCAACTCCTTCTACTTCTAATATTTCTAAAAAATCGAGTAGTCGTAAAATTGCTTCAGTCGTAAATAATAAAAAGCTTGTGGGCGCTGACAAGAGCGTAACTCCTTTCAAAGTATTTGGTATGAAGGGGGATAGAACAATGACTTTTGGTGAAGAATTTAAGAATGTACCGAAAATTGATTTAAAAGGGTCTCGGGGGCCAGCATCTTTTGCAGCTCCAGAAGTGATAGAGCAAAAAGCTGGAGATACAAAAGTATTAGAGGATCACGATCGAGAGACAAAAAAACTCATTCAAGAGCTAGGCAACTTATAAAATAGATCAAAACATAATTTTTGAGATCTAGCGATACTTTGTCACATCTGTTATACTCAATTTATCATTTTAAGCCAAGTACAATTCAGATCATAAGGATGTCTCTATGCAGAAACAGAAGATCCGCAAATTTGAACCAACTAAACCGTTAAAAAAATCAAACAAAAGTGACCATGCAAAAAATCGCGATAATCTTGTAATGCATTACACTTACGACGATGTTTTGATAAAGCCCAATTACTCGGAGATTTTGCCGGCAGAGGTAAATTTGGTTTCTAAATTTTCAAAACGTATTTCCTTAAATATCCCAATTGTATCGGCGGCAATGGATACGGTAACAGAAGCGCATACTGCAATAGTTTTGGCCCAAGAAGGTGGACTTGGAGTAATACACAAAAATATGTCCGCAGACGAACAAGCCGAGCAAGTTGAAAAGGTAAAAAAATTTGAGGCTGGTATGATTCTGTCACCGGTGACCGTTTTACCAGACACTTTAATTAAGGATGTTTTAGAGTTAAAAGAGAAAAAGAAAATTACCGGTGTATTAGTTGTGGATCAAGAAAATAAGTTGGTGGGTATTTTAACCAACAGAGATTTGCAATTTGAACCTAACTTAAAGCAAAAAGTTAAAGATCTAATGACCCCGAAAGAAAAGCTAATTACTGCCAGAGATTCTATCGATCTTAGTGAAGCAAAAAAAATTCTACATAAAAATAGAATTGAGAAATTACCAATAATTGATAAACACGATCGTATTAAAGGTCTAATCACAGTTAAGGATATTTTAAAGGCGATCAATTTTCCCAGATCTAATCGCGACCATTTAGGTAGGCTTCGAGTTGCAGCTGCTATTGGTGTTGGCCCTACAGAGAAAGATCGAGCGACCAAATTAGTTGGCGCAGGCGTCGATGCTTTGGTTGTCGATACGGCACATGGACACTCAAAAGGTGTGATCGAGATGATCAAACATTTAAAAAAATCTTTTCCACTTGTTGATGTTGTTGCAGGCAATGTGGCCACAAAAGAAGCTTGCCTCGATTTAGTGAAAGCTGGTGCGGATGGAGTAAAGGTGGGAATAGGGCCTGGCTCAATATGTACAACCAGAGTGGTCGCTGGCATTGGTATGCCACAATTTAGTGCTTTAATCGATTGTGCAAAAGTACTTAGAAAATATAATGTTCCCATGATTGCCGATGGAGGAATTAAGCTTTCAGGTGACGTGGTTAAGGCCATGGCAGCAGGAGCAAGTTCGGTGATGATTGGCTCATTATTTGCCGGCACAGATGAAGCACCAGGAGAGATGATTTTGTATCAAGGTCGAGCATATAAAGTCTATCGTGGAATGGGGTCAATGAGTGCCATGGCACAAGGTTCAAAGGATCGTTATTCTCAGGCACAAGTATTAGATAACCAAAAACTCGTGGCCGAGGGGATTGAAGGTCAAGTCCCTTATCGTGGCCCTTTATCTGCCAATGTTTATCAACTTGTTGGAGGCTTACGTTCAGGGATGGGTTATGTGGGCGCACAGGACATTGATGATTTATTTTTGAAAGCAGAATTTATTGTGATCTCTCACGCTTCTTATAAAGAAGGTCACCCTCACGATATTATCATAACTAAAGAAGCACCCAATTATAGAATGAGCTAAAAATGAAAAAACATAAGCAGATTTGGATTGTAGATTTTGGTTCTCAGTACACCCAATTAATCACCAGAAAAACCAGAGAAATTGGTTATAGCGCAGAACTAATAACACTTGATCAATGTCGAGAATATTTTTCAGCAGAGAAATTTCCAAAGTGTTTGATTTTAAGTGGTGGACCGCAATCAGTTTTTGAAGACGATAATGACTATAGTTTTATTTTTGAGAAAAATGATCTTCCTATTCTTGGAATTTGCTATGGCATGCAGCTTATGGGGAAATACTTTGGTGGCACTGTCGAAAAAGGGATTATTGGTGAATATGGTGAAGCCTCTGTGCATTTTGAAGGCGCCAATTCAATCGTGGGAGTGCCAGACCAGTTTTCGGTTTGGATGAGTCATTCTGATCATGTGAGCCTAGTTCCAAAAAACTTTAAAACAATATTAAAAAGTCATAACCAATTGGTGGCGGGTATTTTACATAATGATAGACCGATTATGGGCTTTCAGTTTCATCCCGAAGTAGAACACTCTAAGTTTGGAAATCAATTATTACATTATTTTTATGCGGAAGTGGCAGAGCTTAAAAAAGATTGGTCAAGTGCAGAAATGATGCACGAAGGACTACTGGTTGTTAAAAAAGCATTAGAAGAAAATCCTGATACACAAGTTCTCTGTGCATTTTCAGGAGGAGTTGATTCGTTAGTGGCAGCTACTTTAGCAAGCCGGGTTCTAAACGATCGTCTTTACTGTTTTTTTGTAGATAATGGGCTTTTGCGCCCTCAAGATTATGAACATATCGAACATTTAAAAAAGCATACATACTTAAAAATCGAAATTATTAATGCTAAAAATAATTTTTTATCAGCACTTCAAAATATAAGCGAACCTGAAGCCAAGAGAAAAATTATTGGGAAAAAATTTATTGAGATCTTTGAAGAAAAAGTTCATGAATACGAACATTCTCATCACATAAAGTTTACTCACTTACTTCAAGGAACTCTTTATCCAGATGTAATTGAATCTCTTTCGCCACATGAAAGTGGGGGCAAGTCTTCGACAATTAAGTCGCATCATAACGTCGGGGGATTACCGGAGCGAATGAAGTTAAAATTAATGGAACCTCTTCGCTACTTATTTAAAGATGAAGTTCGACAGATGGGGTTAAGCTTAGGACTCAATTATGAATGGGTATTTCGTCATCCGTTTCCAGGCCCAGGGCTTGGAGTGCGAATTATTGGAGAAATTACTCCTCATGCAATTAGGGTTGTTTCAGAGTCGGATAAAATTCTTTTTGATGAATTGATTGATCACAAACTTTATCAGTCTACATGGCAAGCCTTTACAGTTTTTCTTCCGGTTAAAACGGTTGGGGTAAAGGGAGATGAAAGGGCATATGAAAATGCATTAGTAATACGAATGGTTAATTCTAGTGATGGAATGACCGCAGAGTGGACAAGAATGCCTTACGAATTTTTAGATACTGTAAGTCGCAGAATCACCAACGAAGTTAAAGGTGTAACCCGAGTAGTTTACGATATTACCAGTAAGCCACCTGGAACCATTGAGTGGGAGTAAGCACTTTTTGGTCTAAAATTTAAAATTTGTTTTACTAGGATATAAGCTTTCTAAATTTTTAAATATGGCTTTAGCGTAATTGACCTTCGCAATCCCAGGCTCTCCATTATAGGTTTGCAGTGCTAAAAAATAAATCTGGCTTAATTGGGCATCGCTTTTAAGATCAGTATAGGCCAGGTAGGTTTTTAAAAGTACTCCACCATAGATAATAGCTAGTTCAATGTCGTTCATAATTTCTTTTTTTGCCATCCCATTAAAAAGCTTATCTTCATTTTTTACCGCAATTCTATCCCATAAATGTTTAAACGTTGGGTTGATGCATTCCTTAATTTGGGTATTAAAATATTCAATACTACTTAATGGAGCTCCTTGCTCACCTCTTATGCCCAATTGATCGTTCACTTCTGCGATACCAACACCAGTGAATTGGGTTAAGCCTGACGCTTTTGTCGGACTTACTGCAAATCGATTAAAAGTGGATTCTTTTTTTATTAATCCAGTCAAAATCCACGGATCAATTTTAAAACACTCAGAAACCTTTAAAATGTTTCTCGCGATTTCTTCACGATCTTTGGAACCAATTTTTATATTTGATTTTAATATATAGGTTTCGATAGTGAACGTGCTAGGAGTCTTACTCATTAGCGTATAGTCTTTTGTGATATTTTTTTCTGGAAGTCTAAAGCCTTTTAGGGTCTCATATTCGCTGGCATAGCTTTTAGCTAGATTGATGGAATAAATAGTTAGAGCTAGTAAAATCAATTGTGTTAATTTTATTTTTTTCATGCTGGCACAATAAACATAGATGAATGCGGTGAAAATAGGGTGTGTAAATTATACTAGAATAACGTAAGCTGATCTGAGCGAGATTCTTTTTTAGAAATAATTTCTCGAGTTTCGTGGGGTAAGATTTCAAATTTTGTAAAAGAATCTTTGAAAGTTTGAATAACAAAAAAACTCATTTCTGGGTACTGAACTTTTAATTCACGCATTTCTTCTGTGATAAGCTCGATATTTTTTGGATCATCATCACTCATTCCAAAACGATGAAATGGGCTTAGTCCATATTCTTCTATCGCCTTTGAAACTGAAAAACGAATGGCATCTTTTTTTAATTCGGGTACTGTCTTAGTCAAATTAATGTCGCCTAGTTCTTTTCGAATATCGACGTTGGAGACCGGGTATATGCTGTGGTATTTAGGAGAAAGTGGTAAGTGCCCATCTTTGACCATCAAATCAATACCGGCCATTATTGTCTCTCGCTGGTGTCCTCTAGCTGTGATGAGGGAAATGGGGCGCTGGTTGTAGGTTGCATGGTAGAAAGAATTCCAAGAAGGAGCCTTCCACACATGGTCTGCTTTATCTAGCGCATCTTGCATGTCTGCTATAAATGACTGTTTCACACCCTTAGTATTAATCGA
>CAYWBR010000040.1:9667-23782 GCA_964456675.1 uncultured Bacteriovorax sp.
ATGAACCAAATTCGTCATTAAATTCCATAAAATAGTCTACATACTTTCCGGAATTACCAATGTCTCTGTGATTTTCGGCAAATTCACCAGAGGATAGCTTAATCTCTTCACCTGTTTTTTTGTGAAATAGAATAATTGGAGTGGCCAAATACGCTACGTTGTCATCAAAATCAAAGAAGTAAAATGATCTGCCACCAAGATGAAAATTTCGATCTTCTTTTTTGGGAATTTCAAAATCGAAGGAGAGCTGTCCTCCAATTTTGATTGATGATTTTCGGTGAGGCTTTTTGATACTCATATTTCTAATATACCAAACTATATGTCGATGACAAGTTTTGTTAGTTCTACAATTTCTTTTGGATAACTTGCTAAGTTAAGCTTGATTCCTTGAGCTTTTTTGTTTTGAATTAGATTAGTTAAGCATAGAGCGCGAACAGATTGTGGTAGCTCGTCTTTTTCTGAGCAGTTTTCATAGAGAACGTTTGCTTCATCTGTAAAATTTGGATGGGCAATTAAAATTTCTTTAATAAGACCTAGGTCTTTTCCTGCTTGGATTACTGGAGCCGGCACGTGGTGAAGTGCACCAGGGGGAAGTTTTCTAATATCATTTACCGTTGGTAGATTTGCTTCAGTGGCCAAGGCCAAGTCTTTAAATTCTTCAATCGTCATTTGATTAATTTCAGCTTCAGTATAGCTTCGTGGCTTGAGAAGAATCGAACTATTATCAGCTTTTTCTTGAACGCTCTTAATTTGTGCATCCAAATTTTTTTTAATTAAATCTTTAAGTTTTGGCTTTTGAATACCTGAACTTGCAAGGCTAACTTCTTGAGTAATTTCTGAATCGATACTTTCGGTGTTGTTTATGCCAGCGTTGTCTTTCTGATTTTTATTAAGAACAAGCAGCCCTATGCCTAGAGTAAATAAAGCAAGTCCTAAAATTCTTAAAAGAGTTGTCTTTTTCATTTTACTGGCTCCTCTAGCAAGGTCATATTTCATCTGTTTATGCATAAAATTCAGTAAGATATAGTCAATCTCTATGGATTTTACGCGTAGAGTTGATTTGAGTCGAGTAAAAAGGTAAAACCGTGTAAAAATTGACTCAAATAACCCTGACACTTAAGGTAAATTTGCCTAGAATAGCTCTAAATTAGTGCTTTGTTATTTCGAGGAAATTCATGGAAAAATCCCAAACCATAGTCGCAGATAGTGTAGGAACCGATGTTTCAGAAAAAGGCTTTGTCCACCTACATCTTCATACTCAATACTCGCTTTTAGATGGTGCTATTCGATTAAAAGATCTAATGAAAAAAGCAAAAGAGTTTGGCATGACTGCAATTGCACAAACAGATCATGGGAATATGTTTGGCGCCATCGACTTTTATACTCAATGTAAAGATAATGGCTTAAAGCCTATTATTGGATCGGAAATTTATTTTACTCCAGGTTCTCGCCACGAAAGAGGTGCACTTAAAAAGCAAAAAGTTGTTGGCTCTCAGGATGAAATGGAATCCCGTCACCAAATTCACCATCTGATTCTTCTTTGTAAAAATAATAAAGGATATGAAAATCTGTGTAAGCTTCTTTCAAAAGCGTATATGGAAGGATTTTATTATAAACCACGTGCCGATTTTGAACTGCTAAAAGAGTTTTCAGAAGGACTTATTTGTACGACAGCGTGTATGAAGGGTGAAGTTGGGTACAATTTTTTTACCGACCAAGACGATAAAGCCGTCCGAGCTATATTGAAATTGCAAGAGCTTTTTGGAGACGATTTATATTTAGAAATTCAAGAGAATGGTATAGCTGAGCAAAAAATAGTTAATGAAAAGGTTATCGCCTATGCACGGGCCCATAATATAAAACTAGTGGCCACAAACGACTGCCACTATTTAACTCGTGAAGATGCTGCTGCTCAAGAGGTTTTGCTTTGTGTTCAGACTGGTAAGACGTTTCAAGATGAACAGCGAATGAAGTTAACGACTAACGAGTTTTTCTTTAAGTCGCCCAAAGAAATGCGAGATGCTTTCCACTATGCACCCGACGCTTGCGATAATACTCTAGAAATAGCTGAAAAATGTAATGTTCAATTTAAATGGAAAGATGAAAAAGGAAATCAAATTTATCATCTTCCAGACTATCCTATTGAAACAGAAGAATCAGCTGACGATTATTTTAAACGTAAGGCCCGCGAAGGGATGCACGATAGATTTAATGGACCTCATTTTATAAAATTAGCTGCAAATCCAAATTGGGAAAGTGAAATAAAACCCAAGTATTTAGAACGATTAGAAGAAGAGCTTGCAATGATTTGCAAGATGGGATTTCCTGGCTACTTCTTAATCGTATCTGATTTCATTAAGTGGGCCAAGGCCAACGGTTGTCCAGTAGGTCCAGGGCGTGGATCAGGTGCAGGTTCAATTGTAGCTTACTCACTTTCAATTACCAATATTGATCCTATACCTTACAACTTACTCTTTGAGCGATTCATTAACCCTGAACGAGTCTCTATGCCAGACTTCGATGTGGATTTTTGTCAGGACAATCGTTATCGCGTAATTGAATATGTGACTCAAAAATATGGAGAGGAGCGAGTCGGTCAAATTATTACGTTTGGTAAACTCCAAGCAAAAGCTGTTATTAAAGATGTGTCTCGAGTGTTTGGCCTAACTTTTGGAGAAGCAGATGTGATTTCTAAGCTAATTCCGGAAGAATTGAAAATGACCATTGATAAGGCATTAGAGCTTGAGCCAAAAATTACCGAACTCATGGAGCAAGACCCACGAATTAAGCAAGTGATAAACATTTCAAGACGTCTTGAGGGCCTTCTTCGTCATGCTTCGATTCATGCTGCCGGAGTAATCATTACCAATAAGCCATTAGTTAATTATTGCCCATTATTTAAAGGGCGCGAGGGTGAAAAGGTCATTCAGTTTGATAAAGACTTTTCAGAAAAAATTGGTCTAGTTAAATTTGACTTCTTAGGTTTAAAAACTTTAACCGTTATTGAAAACGCAATGAATTTCATTAAGCGTGATCATGACAAGAGTTTTGATATTGAAGCCATCGATATCGAAGATAAAAATGTTTACGATTTTATTTCAAAAGGTGAAACCGTTGGAGTCTTCCAGCTTGAATCTTCGGGAATGATTGATCTTTGTAAAAGAATTGGTCCAGGAAGTATTGATGATATTTCTGCCATTAACGCTCTCTATAGACCAGGTCCACTTGAGTCGGGAATGGTGGATGAGTTTATTGAAATTAAACATGGAAGAAAAGAAACAGTTTATCCTTTTGCACCACTGGAACCAGTTTTAAAAGATACCTATGGAGTCATCATTTACCAAGAGCAGGTAATGAACGTGGCAAGAATTGTTGCGGGCTATACTTTAGGTCAAGCGGATATGCTTAGACGAGCTATGGGGAAAAAGAAAGCTGATGAAATGGCAAAGCATCGCGAGCTCTTTTTAAAAGGAGCAGCTGAGCGAAATTATAATGTAGATAAAGCAAATGAACTTTTTGATAAGATGGAAAAATTTGCGGAATATGGATTTAACAAGTCCCACGCCGTTGCATATTCATACATTTCCTACCAAACAGCATTTTTAAAATATTATTACCCAGCGCCATTTTTTGCTGCTTTATTATCTTCTGAACTTGGTTCGATGGATAAAGTTACGCAGTATATTCAAGATGCAAAAAGATTTGATATTGAAGTACTACCTCCGGATATTAACGAGTCGCTTTGGTATTTTAACGTCGTTGGGAAAAATATTCGCTTTGGAATGGGGGCGGTTAAAAACGTTGGTAACGGAGCGGTTGAAGAGATTGTTCGTGAGCGAACAGAGAATGGACCATTCACAGGTTTTATAGATTTTTGTGAGAGAATCAACCTTAAAAATGTTAACAACCGTGTCTTAGAATCGCTTATTAAAGTTGGTGCCTTTGACGAATGCGAAGCAAATAATAAAAAAATGAATCGTCGAACACTGCTTGAAAATTTAGAACTCATCGTTGCCTATTGTAAAAAACGTCAAGAAGACCAAGATATGGGCTTAGTATCTCTCTTTGACATTGGTGAAGTCGCAGTTACTAATACCTCGGAAGATAACATGGATATCCAGGTTGTTCCGGAGTTTTCTCAAAGTGAAAAGCTTCAGCATGAAGCAGAGCTTATGGGGATTTATATTTCGGGTCATCCATTAGATCAGTATGCAAATATTATGAAAGAACTATCGAGCATGCCGATAGCCCTTGTTCAAGAAGTTTTAGGTTCTGAACAAAAACGCACGATGATGTTATCAGGCCAGATTACATCTAAAAAAGTTATCCTTACTAAAAAAGGGGATAAAATGTGTTTTTTAAATCTAGAAGATTTATCTGGAAAAATAGAGGTGATCGTTTTCCCGAGAACATTTGCAGAGTATGAACTTTTATTAGAGTCTCAGGAACCAGTTTTAATAGAGGGAGATGTTAACTTAAATGAAAACCCAAGAAAATTGTTAGCGACAAAAATTCTTAAATTAAAAGATCATGCAGAAAATAAAATCACCGGCGTTCGAGTAAGTGTTCAGATGAATGATTTAACAGATATAAAACTTAACAAACTTCGCGAGGTGCTTTTAAGTTATCGCGGAACAGTTCCACTTCATATGATTTTTGAAAGTGAAGATGGAAGGGCCCGCTTGCCATTAGGGGATGACTACTTAATTAATCCCACACCGCAAATGGCCCATCAGATTAATGAGGTTTTTAACAAAAATGCAGTGAAGTTTATCGTAGATGGAAGATTAGAAGATGTTCAGTAAAATACTTGTAGTTTTTAATATTTTTATTTTTTGTTACAGTTCTTTAGCACAAGAAGCTACAGGCTTGGCTTCACCAACACAGACATCTTTTGGAGAAGTCAAAGAAGAGGTCAAAGAAGCAGCGACGCCAGAAGTTAAAAACCTAGCCCCCGCAGTCTTAGACCAAAGTTCAAATGCCAGCACTGGACAAAAAGAAATAGTGGCGACCATTGATCCACGTCTTGAATTAATTAGTAAATCAGAAACTTTATTTTTTGATTTAGATATTAACTTGCTAAGCGATACGCAGAAAGAGGATCTCGGGGTAAGTGATCTAAAAAATATTACTGAATCAGTGGTTGATGCATGGAAATCTTGGGCAAAAAAAGATTTTAGTGATTTTAAAAACTTTGAAAATTATAAAGGTGAAATAGATTTTAAATCTGCCCTACAGCATCCTAAAAATGTTTTAATTTTGTTTAAAGCAAATATTCGACGACTTAAGCGGGTCGGAGTCCAAGAAAAAATAGATATTGAGATCTCGGCCGAATATATAGTGGTTCAATTGAGCAATAAAAAAATTTTAGGATCCTTTGATTATCCCTATGTACATCGTTCTTTTGAAAATACAGATAATAAAAATTTAAGTTCGCAAGTCGCAAGCTTATTTTACAACTTATTAGTGGCCAAAAGTTCAGACGTATCGTCTCAGATAAAATCAATGTTTTTATTGCCCAGTGAAGCGAAAGACTATGAATTTTCCGTTTTGAAGGGGAAAAATCTAATCGAACTAAATCGACTGAGTGTTCAACTCGGGAATTGGGCACAGAAAAATAAAACTTTGTGTGCCTTTACGAATAAAATTACTTCTTTTTCGCTAAATGAGGCAAAGATAGTACTTAATAGCTCGTGTAATGAGGTGAATCTCATCGAAGTTCTAAAATCTATTGGTAAATTGGAGTTAATCGGAGAGCGTAGCTTTCATTTTTTGCCGGATCAAAAATCTTTTGAAATTTTTGATGTTCCGACGGAAAATGTTATTAAAAAGGAGAACCTAACTCCCTAATAGTTAATTAATTTTTCACGCAGGATGAGGCCCTAAATTATGATGATTAGAAACCTAAGCTCATTAGTCTTAATCCTTACTTTTGTTCTAACTAGTTGCTCTTCGCAAGTTATTAAACGTGACAATCAAGGCAAAAGACCTCGGTATGAAGAAAGGAAATCTTTTAATGGTGTGAAGAAAAAAGTAGCTCTTCTACCATTTTTTAATGAGTCTCCTTTTGAAAGTGAAGACCTAGAGATTAACGCAACTGAAGAGTTGCGCATGGAACTTTCAAGAACTGGTGAATTTTTAATCGATCCAATGTCGCAAAAAATTTTTGGTAGTTCAAAAGAGATCTATGTTGGAGGGGGATTAAAGTTTACTCAACTTTCTAGGCAGGCCAAAACTGCTGGTATCAACTTTGTGGTTTTTGGACGTGTTATAGATGCACGGGTGCGCGAAAAATCAGATGAAATCGGTCTAGTACGACAGACAAAATCCTATACCGAATCAAAAGTTGAAGTGCGAGTTTTTGACGTAAATGCGGGAAAAGAAATTTTCACAGAAACTCTTCTAGGCTATGCAGACGATGCGACCTATCGTTTTTTTGCAAATGACAGAGAAGAACACCTCCAGTACCGACGAGATCTTTTGCGCTATGCTGTTCGAGTGGCAGTTAGAAAATCGGTACCAAAGATTGCAGATCTTGCCAGTAAACTTGATTGGGTGGGGAGAGTTGCAAAAATTATTGGTAACAAAATCTACATAAATGCAGGGCGAGCAAGTGGTATTAATCTTGGAGATATTTTAAAAATAATAACCGAAGGGCAAGAAATATATGACCCAGAAACAGGGGCATTAATTGGTATGTCAAAAGGTGATATGAAAGGTACGATTGAAATTATTGATTATTTCGGTGATGATGGAACCATCGCTATTCTTCATTCTGGTGGACAAGTTTTAGAAGGTGACTTTGTTCAATTATATTAAATGAATCCGTATGCTATTTTTAGACGAATTGCTTTTTTATTGGATGCAGAATTTGCTCATCACTTAACCATTAAGCTAATGAGAATTTTTGCATTTCTTATCCCGTTAAAAATTTCAAATGCAAAACTTTCTTTTACCCGAAAAGGCCTTACTTTTCCAACTCCCATAGGTCTTGCTGCGGGCCTTGATAAAAACGCAGAAGCCGTTAATTTTTTAACAAAACTCCCGTTTGGTTTTATTGAGGTGGGAACCGTGACTCCGAAAGCTCAAGCGGGAAATAATAAACCACGCTTATTTCGTTATGTGGAGATGCAATCAATTAGAAATAGAATGGGGTTTAATAATCTTGGTCTTGATGTTTTACTAAAAAACATCAAGTACGCTAAAAAAAATAATAAACTCATTGGTGTCAATATTGGAAAGAATAAGTCGACACCTAATGAGAGTGCATTTCTGGACTATGAAATATTACTTAAGGCTTTCGACGTTGAAAAAAGTGTTGATTATATAGTCATAAATATTTCTTCTCCTAATACTCCGGGACTTAGAGACCTTTTACAAGACGATGGACTAAAATCTATTTTTGAAGTTCTAAAAAAAAATAAATTTCAAAAACCAATATATTTAAAAATTTCACCTGACATGACAGAAGACGAAATGAAGAATGTAATAGTTCTTTGTAGCGAATATAATCTCTTTGGTATTATTGCCACTAACACAACTATCATTAAGGAGTACGGTGAAGGTGGGATGTCGGGGGGAATATTATTTGAAAAAGCTAAGAACGTTAGAAGCTATCTTTTAAATGAACTGAAAAAATATCCTGAACTTCATCTTATAGGAGTCGGAGGTTTTGAAAATTTTTCTCAGATAAAAGAATATTGGATTGAAGGAGGAGATGTGGTCCAATTGTATTCAAGCTTTATCTTTGGAGGTCCAAAGATGTTAGAAAAAATACAATATGAAATTCTTAAAGATATTGAAGCTACCAATGCTACAAGTTTTAGTGAATACTTAAATAAGATTCGCTCTTAATTGTATTTAGGTCGCACCACATATGGAATAGGATCTTCTATTCCTGCTTTTTGAAAACCGCGTAGTCGTAGCGCACATGAATCACAAACTCCGCATGCCACTTTGTTTTTTTCGTAGCATGACCACGAGTATTCGAGTGGTGCTTTCAGTTCAAGGGCTTTTTTAACAATCTCGTCTTTTTTTAGATAAATAACAGGTGTAATAACTTCAATATCGCCATTTTTTGTTCCCATTTTGATCAGATTATTCATAGCTTCATAATAGCTTGGGCGACAATCAGGGTAACCAGAAGAATCTTCGTAAACAGCGCCAATGTAGATTTTTTTTGCTCCAACAACTTCGGCCCACGACACGGCCATAGATATGATATGAGTGTTTCTAAATGGTACATATGAGTCTGGGATTTCTTCCGAATCGCCATGGTATTTTTTCACATCAATTTTATCATCAGTAAGCGAAGAGCCGCCGATTTGTTTTAAAAAACTAATATCAATAATTTTCTGATGAGTTGATGGAACGCCGTAGTGAGCTGCAATTTTTTGAAAACTTTCTAGTTCTTGGGCTTCTGTGCGCTGGCCATAATTTAAATGTAAAAAAGCAAGAGACTCGTGTGCCTCATTAGCAATAGCAGCCGTTACAAGTGAATCCATACCACCACTCACTAAGCAAACTGCTAACTCTTTTGATTTCGCCATAAGACTCTCTCCGCTATATTTTTGTTAAGCTTGCTCGCAAAAATTTTTGATGATTGCTAGCGCTTGCTCTGTTTTTTTATAGGCACTATTTTTTTTATCAGAAAGTGTCCCATTAGTTTCCCTGATCATTAGATAAAACTTTATCTTTGGCTCAGTACCTGAAGGTCTCGCGTACAATTGATTTCCACTTTCAAAGAAAAATCCTAATACATTACTTTTTGGAAGCCCTTCAATACCTTGTTTATAGTCTTTTTTCAATCGAAGGGATTCAAATTCAAGAGGAGAGTTCGTACTGATACGTAAATTGCTCATAATCCGTGCAATTTTTTCCTGTCCTTCGATTCCAAAATAATCAATAGATAAAACCGTTTCATGGGAAAAGCCATAGTCGCTATAAATTTTGTCTAGGGCTTCGTTAAGATTAAGCCCTAATTTTTTATAGAAAAGTGCGACCTCGGCCATAAGAGTAACGGAGCTTACTCCATCCTTGTCTCTGGCGTGAGGGTGAGAGAGATACCCAAAAGATTCTTCAGTAGCAAAAACAAAATTTTCTTCAGAGTTTGTTTTTTCTAGTTCATTTATTTTACCACAAATCCACTTGAAGCCTGTTAGCGTGTTATATGTTTTGACACCAAAGCTTTCAGCAATATGATCTTGTAGGTTTGATGTTACAATTGATTTAACGAAATAGCTTTTGGGTTTTAATTTTCCCTGGGCTTTTTTCTGACTTAATACATAGTGAAGCTTCAGGATACCAATTTGATTTCCATTCACATAAACTACCTCACCATTTCTATCAATGAATGCTACTCCTAAGCGATCAGTATCAGGGTCTGAACCCATTGCTATATCGGCCTTCGTTTTTATCATCAGATCCACTGCCATTTTTAGAGCACTTGGGTTTTCTGGATTAGGGCTTTTTACTGTGGGAAAATTTCCATCTGGCTTACTTTGTTCTTCGACGATATGAAGATTTGTAAAACCAATATTTTTAAGCGCAGTCGTACAAGGAATTAAGCCTGCACCGTGGATTGGTGTATAGACGATTGAGAGTTCATTTCCTTGTGTCTTGCATAGATCTCGATCTATAACACTCGAGAGAATCGCTTGGTGGTATTTGGTTTCCATCTCAAGGCCCATCCAATGAATGAATCCTTTTTGTATACCTTCTTCAAAAGCGATGAACTTTATTTGGTTAAAGTCTGTTAGTGCATTGTAATGGTGGATAATCGCTTCGTCGTAGGGAGGAGTTACTTGTGCCCCATCGGCCCAGAAAACTTTAAAGCCATTATACTCAGGAGGATTGTGAGACGCCGTTACCATAACACCAGCGCTGGCCCCTATTTCTCTTACGGCAAAAGACAAGAGTGCAACGGGATTAAGACGTTCGTACAAATAAGTTTCTAGACCATTTGCGGCAAATACACTGGCAGCTTCCTTAGCAAACTCAAAGGAAAATCTTCTAGAGTCATAGGAAATACAGATTTTACCTTTCTGGCCAGTTGTTAAATTTTTAATTACTTCAGTGGCCAGAGCTTGTGAAGCTTTTCTAATATTATATTTATTCATGCGGTTAAGCCCCGCACCGATAATACTGCGTAAGCCACCTGTACCAAATTCTAAATCTCGGTAAAAGCGCTCTTCTATTTCAAGAGAGTTATTGCTATCGAGTAGTTTTTGAATCTCCTCCCTAGAGTCCGAGTCAAAATAACCGTTATTTGCCCAAGCACGGGCTTTTTCTATCGTCGTAGTCATTGCTATCACCCTTTACGTAAATTAAAAAAGTAATATGATTCTAGTGAAAAAAATTTGGGCCGTCTAATTATCTACCCTTAAATTTTTTATTTTTCGGCTGACGAAAAGAAGTAGTTTTGTTAGTATTTCATTCTATCAAGACATTTATTATAGTTTAACAATTTGGAGTGAATATTATGCCAAACAAACAAATGAAGCATAAACTCAATATTGCTGGTGCGTGGTACACGACTGATCCGGATGATGATAACGGAGAAGGGTGTATTGCTTGTAACGTGTGTTACACTGGTGCTCCTGAGTTTTTTAAAGAAGATGAAGATGGTAATGCCTATGTCTATAAGCAGCCAACAACTCCTGAAGAAGTGGAGCTGTGTCAAGAGCAATTGGATGCTTGTCCTGTTGCCTCTATTGGTAGTGATGGTTAATTTGTAGTAATTCGATTGGTGTCTTGTTAAAAAGATTTAGCAGAGACACCAATTTTACTAAGAATCTTTGATTAAATATTTCGTTATTTTCTTCATTTAATTTATTTCCTCTGTATAATTTAAAAAGTCTTTTATTTATTATTTTTTATGAGGGATAAATGAATCCAACAATACTGCAAATATTTGCCACAGTAATTTTTGTCTTAGCAATATTGCACACATTCTGTGTAAAGATTTTTGAAAATAAAGCCCACCACTATCCAGATGGAAGTATGGGAAGAAATTTTTATCATTTTTTGGCAGAAGTAGAAGTGGTGTTTGGACTTTGGAGTGCGGTTTTATTTATTGGTTATGGGATTATCGAATCATTTAAGACTTACGATAGTGAAGGTCATTTGATTTCGGGAGCAGTTCATTATATTCAGTCTCTTAATTTTACCGAACCGATGTTTGTCACTGTAGTCATGGCAATGGCCGGAACTAGGCCAATCATTCTTTTTACCCGTAAAATCGTCTTTGATATTGCTAATTTTCTACCATTTCAAGATAAAATGAATTTCTATTTAACAGCGCTTATCTTGGGCCCATTACTAGGTTCATTTATTACTGAACCGGCCGCGATGACAGTAACAGCTTTAGTGTTAAGTGATGTTTTATATAAAAAAGGAATGAGTGAAACTTTTAAATATGCCACGATTGGACTTTTGTTTGTCAACGTCTCAATTGGCGGAACGCTCACGCATTTTGCAGCTCCACCTGTTGTTATGGTGGCAGGAAAATGGGGTTGGGATATGAGTTATATGCTAACTCATTTTGGATTTAAAAGTGTGATTTCTGTAGTTGCATCTGCAGCAATATTTGCGTTTATTTTTAGAAAAGAATTAGTTGGAAGTTTGGATGCCATTGAAGATAGCACGGACGATTTGTTAAAACCTCATTGGTGGAAAGTGTGGGTACATATTGGTTTTTTAGCAGGAACAGTTATTGTTTCTCATTACCAATATATGGTTTTAGGTCTGTTTGTGTTTTTTATTGGATTTACAAAAGTCACTGAGCGCTACCAGACACCCGTAAAAATTCGTGAATCACTTTTAGTTGGTTTTTTTCTATCAGGGCTAATTGTACTAGGAACTTTACAAGAATGGTGGCTAAAGCCAATTCTACAAAGTTTATCAGATGTACCACTATTTTTTGGTGCTACAGCTCTAACCGCGATTACTGACAATGCAGCGCTGACTTATCTAGGATCTCTCGTTGAGCTAAGCGAGTCTGCTAAGTATTCACTGGTTGCAGGAGCAGTTACTGGTGGTGGTTTAACTCTTATTGCTAATGCGCCTAACCCCATTGGTTATGGAATTTTGAGAGAGCATTTTAAAAATGGTTTTAGTCCAGTGACACTTTTAAAGTGGGCACTCGTTCCAACTATTATTACAATCTTGTGTTTTGAGCTTATTGGTAATTTATAAATTCTGGCCCCATTTTTAATTTGGGGCCAATTATTTATTGCAATCTTTTCCCTTCAATTTTTTTAGTCCAAAGAAATGGATCAGCTGTCCTTCCTTCTTGAATGTCTAAGAGATCTTTTTTTAGGCCCATGCCAATTGGACTTTCAGTATTTCTAAATTCAAAACGTTCTCCGTTGGTGTCTTCCAAAAATGAAAGAGGGGTCACTACCGCTGCGGTTCCACAAGCAAATGCTTCAGTACATTCTTGGTTTTTAATCTGGGCCAGAAGTTCATCTATATTAATTTTTCTTTCAACAACTTTAATGCCTTTGTATTTAGCAAGTTGTATTAAAGAGTCTCTTGTCACTCCTTCAAGAATAGTGTCGTTAAGACTAGGTGTATGAAGTTCACCATTAATAGTCGCAAAGAAATTCATACCTGAGAGTTCTTCAATGTATTTATGATGAATTGCATCGAGCCACAGAGTTTGAGAAAGACCTCTTTCTTTCGCTTTTTTGTAGGCAAGGAGGCTTGCTGCATAATTGCCACCAGTCTTCGCAAATCCAATCCCACCAGGAAATGCTCTAGCTTGATCTCGTTCTATGGCAACACCAATTTTTGAACTAGAAAAATAATCACCCGAAGGGGATGTTAATACAAAAAAGCGGTATTCGCGACTAGGGCTTACGCTCATGATATTATCAGTGGCAATTAAAAGTGGACGCAGATAAAGAGATTCGCCGGCCCTTTTAGGCATTATTGGATATGAATAGCAAACAACCTGTTCAATGGCTTGAGTGAATAATTCTTCTGGAATAAGCGGCATGGCCAAACGATCGCTGGATCGAAGAAACCTTTTATAATTTTCACCTATTCGAAATAGCCTAGGGCCAGAATCGTTATAATTATAGGCTTTCATTCCTTCGAAAATTTCCTGAGCATAGTGAAAAACTTTTGCTGTGGGATATATTGATATCGGCCCAAAAGGCAGAATAGAGAGATCACTCCATGTATCATTTTTATATTCTATCGAAGCCATAATTGGGCCAGTTATTTCACCAAAACCAAGTTTTTCAGGTAATTCAAAATGGCTTAATTTCTCTAAGATATCCGTATCGATATGGGTTTTAAATTTCATAATTTTTTCCAACTTAAAATATTAAGTAATAATTTTGGCATATTTTATCGGCAATACCATAGTTTTGGAATCAAATACTTATAGATGAATGAAAGGTAAGTAACTAAGTTTTAAAGAATAGGTCAAAAATACGTCTTGTACGTCTATTAGTGGTACAATAAGGTCAAGTAAATGAAGGAGAAATTAAGGTTAATATTTGTCCCAACAATCCCGATAAATTCACCGATTGATATCTATCAATTAACGTTCTTTTAAGGAAGAGTAGTTATGGATGAATTTGAAAAAGAAGTAAAAACCGATTTTTTATTTGAAGCTTCTCAATTGTTAAATGATGCGGAACAAGCGTTTTTAGCACTAGAAGGAAATAAAAATGACCCTGAACTCATGAATGAGATTTTTAGGTTGGCCCACAATTTAAAAGGAACTTCAAGGGCAGTGGGGTTTGGGGACGTGGCCGAGTTTACACACGAATGGGAAAATTTGATTTTAAAAATCAAAGAGGGAAAAATTGAGATTACAGATTCAATTGTTTCCCTATTGCTAGAGTGTAATGACCATGTTTCGGTTATGATAAAAATGCTCACAATGGATATGGATTCAAAGTTTAATAGCAGCGAAATTATAGCCAAGATTCATTTAGCGCTTGAAGGAAAATATATTGCGGATAACGTCCCTGTTCAAGCAGAAGTAGCAGCTTTGGATAGTCGTTCTGAATTTAGCCCCGATGGCATACCAAGTGAGGATATGTTTGAAGAGGAAACAATTAGTCCAGACGACGTAAAAGTTCTGCAGGCATTTGAAGG
>CAYWBR010000041.1:0-23500 GCA_964456675.1 uncultured Bacteriovorax sp.
AGACGACGCTCAAAAAAATGCAACGTTTACTGAAGACGAATCAGACGCTGAGTAAAATGATGACTATTGTTTTTTTAGAATAAAAATGCCTCCAATTTGGAGGCATTTTAGTTTCTAGCTCCAAAGTTTATTCTGTAAATGACAGGCATTTCTTTATCGTATTCAAAGCTAATATTTAAATCTTTCAAATTTACTAAGTACTGATCTTGGATGACATGTGTAGAGTTTGTTAGTGGTTTTTCATCCCAAGTTATGAGAGGAAATTTTTTTTCATATACTCGTAGTTCAAGTCTTTATTAGAATTGAATAACACAATTAGTTCAATTTTTTTGGAGCTCTTATTTAAATATGCATGCAAAAGAGGACTCTTGTATTCTAATACATCGATATCTGCATTGTCTGGAAGATTTGATATATTTATAGGTGAACCAAATTGTCTATACAGTTCATTTTTTGTTTTGTCTTTCGTCACCTGAAGTATTTGTTCAAGTAGATCTTTTTTAGTCAATATGCTTGTTTTATGGTAGGAGCAAGAAGAAAAAATGAGTAAAAGGTAAATTAAATATTTCACTTTTTATTCTCCGATTTTGGTTGAATTATCTCTTCTAAAATAAAATTTCATTTTCCAGACATGCATGTGAAATTGATGGTATTAAAAGAATAATTAAAAATAATATTTTCAATTTAATTCCATATTTTTTATTGCCCGTTTCATAAAGTCATGAAAAAGTGGAACAGTAAAGGCAGTTTCACCATGTGAAGGACTGTAGATCATTCCTTTTTTAATTAAAGATGCTCTCACTGGAGCAACTGATTGAACTTCTTTTTTTAGTAGAAATGCTATGTCACCAGACTTTGAGCTGATTTGTCCTAATTCTGCCATAGCTCTAAGATACTTCTTTTCAGCGGGAGTTAGTCTGTCAAATCTAACTCTAAAAAAATTGGAATCTAGTTCTGTAATGGCAGTAATAGTAGCAAGTTCTGCGTCAGCTAAAGTGATTGGAGAATTTTCAGCAATTTGCCAGCTATGTTTTCCCCATTCTTGTAAAAAATAAGGGTATCCATTTGTTTGATTAATAATATGCTTAATAGCACTATCTTCATATTCAACATTTAGAAATTTGGCAGGATCTTTTAGAGCTTTTATACTTGCTTCAAAATTTAAAGGGCCAATTTCTGGATATTCAAATAATCTTTCCGCATATGATTTTGCTTCGCCGGCTTGTGCAATTAATTGGGGGAGGCCCGCACCCATAAGAATTACTGGCATTTGTCTTTGGTTGCATTTATGTAGTGCCATAATTAAAGCAGCAAATTCATTTTCTTTTAAGTATTGAATTTCATCTATAGCTAAAAGTAGAGCAGTATTTTTCTCTTTTGCAGCTGCACCAATTGCTAAAATTAATTCTGTTAAATCTTGTTCTAGGTCTCCTGAATCTGCAATACCTTCTTCTTTTTCCAAATCTATTGAGAATTCTAAGTCATCATATTTAACTTTCATAGCTCCTAGAAATCCACCTAGAATTTTAAGAGCCTTTTTTGATAAATCTCCCGTTTTTTTTATTCTGTCTAATCTTAAAAGAGCAGAGCGTAGCGAAGGAATAAGTAGAGAGGGAAGAGATCTGTTTTCTGATACTTCAAGTGAGAGATTGATGATACCTTTTGATTCGGCTTCTTGTGAGATTTTGGTTAATAGCACCGTTTTGCCAACTCCGCGAAGACCCACAAAAAGCAATCCTTTAAATGAAAGATTGTTTTGACATCTATCTAGAGCGATTTCAGCTTTCTGAATAATTTCATCTCTTCCAGCTAGTTGAGGTGGAATTGTTCCGGCTCCAGGTGCGTATGGATTAAGTTTTGGATTCATATATAAGGATATTACCACAGTTTATTAAAATTTGATAAACTATAGTAAACTTCTTATAAATTAGATGGATTTGACGTGTTTTCAGTATCTTATTGAACAATGTATCTTGAAAAGAAAATGCTTTTGACTGTTGGTTTTCCGATTTTTTCATTTATTTTTGTTTTTATTCTGTTTTCTAATAAGATTTTTCCAGACAAACTTGCCAAATCTTCGGGGAGCATTTTAGATGCTATTTCAATAATGCTGTCTTGAGCGATTGGAAGTTTTTCTTTTAGTAGTTCTTTATCACTGGCTTCAAATACAACAAAGTGAACTTCAATTTCTAAATAGCGCATTCTTAAAATCTTCGTAGGATCTTTTGGTGTAAGAGAAAAAACCATACTTTCCATTTTAAAAAGTTCTGGTGCAGCTTTTTCATTTGTTTGATTCATGAGCGCTTCTTTTTCTTTGGCCTCATCGATAGGTGGTTTTTTGTACATTTTTTCAGTGTAATAAAAAAGACCGGCAATTGCCAAAGTGGTTAGAAGTGAGAGTCCAATTAAAATAGTGTCGATGAGTTTTTTACCTGTCATATATAATTATAAGTTTAACAAGATTTTGAAAATGCGAAAGCACAAAAAAGGCCCGATTATATCGGGCCCGGAATGGACAATTTTAGAAATTAAGAGCTGTATAAGGAAGATTTAAATCCCGAGCAACTTGCTCGTATACTAATCCACCTTTGTAAATATTAATACCAAGTTTCAGGGATGCATCTTTCATGGCAGCATCTTCAACTCCCATGTTTGCAATCATACGTGCATATTTCATAGTAACGTTTGTAAGAGCAAATGTTGAAGTTCTTGCCACTGCTCCTGGCATGTTAGCTACACAGTAGTGTACTACGCCATCGACGATGAATGTAGGATTTTCGTGTGTAGTTGGCTTACATGTTTCAATGCAGCCACCTTGATCAACGGCAATATCTACAACAACTGAACCTTTTTGCATTTTAGAGATCATTTCACGAGTTACTAATTTTGGAGCTTTTGCTCCAGGAACTAAAACAGCACCAATTACTAAATCAGATTCAATAACCGCTTTTTCAATATTTTCTGCATTTGAATAAAGGGTAGTAATTCTTGAGTCAAAAATAGCGTCTAGCTCGGCAAGGCGTTTAGTATTTAAATCAATTGCTGTTACTGATGCACCTAGACCCATGGCCATTTGAATGGCATTTGTTCCCGCAATCCCAGCTCCAATCACAGTTACTTTTCCACGTTTAACACCTGGAACACCACCTAAAAGAACGCCTTTTCCACCTTTATCAAGTTGCAAGTATGAAGCTCCTATTTGTACAGACATGCGTCCAGCAACTTCCGACATCGGAACCAAAAGAGGAAGTGATCCATCTTTTAATTGAATTGTTTCGTAAGCAATGGCCGTACACCCAGATTTCATTAAGCCTTTTGTTTGCTCTGGATCTGGTGCTAAGTGGAGGTAGGTGTAAAGAATGTGATGGGATTTTAGCATGGCAATCTCTACAGCTTGTGGCTCTTTTACTTTAATAATCATTGTAGCTTTTTCAAATACTTCTTCTGCTGTATTTAAAATTTTTGCACCTGCATTGATATATTCTTCGTCTGAAATTCCAATTCCAACTCCAGCATTTTTTTGTACATAAACTGTGTGTCCGTCTTGGATTAATGTTCTTACTCCGCCTGGAACCATCCCAACACGGTTTTCGTTATTTTTAATTTCCTTTGGAATACCAATGATCATATAGATCCCCTTTCAATTCCGAGTTAATAAAATTTAAGGCATTTTAATTGAAGCGCTCTTCTTTTCCTAGAGGAGAATGGTGCTTATTCAGAAAAATAGGGAAAAAATATTTAATTTTATGGTGATTTAAAAAAATTGAAGCAAAGCTTCATTAATAATTCGTTAAGATTTACCTATACCAGATGGCCGACCTAGGTTTTTCGATGCAGATTCCTTGACCTTTAAAACAGTAGATTATTCGTCCTTCACAAACACCAGAACTCATTTAAAATAGATTGAAATGTTTAGAATTGCTTTCAAAAGAAATAAACGAAGGAATGCTATGAAAAAGTTTTTAACAAGTATGGCGCTTTTATCTTCTTGCGCTTTTTTAGGTGCTTGTGCCACCCCGTCACTGAATGAGAGTCGCTCTGTTGGGCCAACGTCACCTGAGGTCGTAAAAAAATATGTTTTAGACAACGGCTTAATTGTTTTAATTTCCCCTAATAAAAAATTGCCAATTGTATCTTATTATACTTTTTATGATGTGGGCGGGCGTTATGAAGAGGGAGGGACAACGGGAGCCACACACTTTTTAGAGCATATGATGTTTAAAGGTGCTAAAAAATTTGGCCCAGGGGATTTCGAATCCATTATTGAACATAACGGCGGTTCTTCAAACGCCTACACCACTAACGACGCCACAGTTTATTATGAGAATTTTCCATCAAAAATGCTAGAAACAGTTATCGACGTTGAAAGTGACCGAATTCAGCATTTGTTACTCGAGCCAAATTCTTTTGAAAGTGAACGTCAAGTTGTTTTTGAAGAACGTAAAATGCGCTATGAAAATAACCCTGATGGTTTTCTTTATTTAACTCTTATGAAGAAAGTTTTTGAAGGAACACCTTACGGACAGTCTGTAATTGGTGAAGTTGAAGATTTAAAAAAACTTTCTCGCGATCAGATGATGAGCTTTTTTAGGAAATTCTATGCTCCAAATAATGCCATCATTGGAATTTCCGGAGATGTTGATCCTGATGCTACAATCCAGCTCATAAAAAAGTATTTTGGATCGATCCCTAAATTTTTGGAGCTCGATAAAATAAAAGCCAAAATGGATGATGAAAGTCGTTTTAAGTTTAAAGCGCAATTTGGCCAGGAATATAGAATGCATTCTACAAATCCGCTTCCCAAAATGAATTTTGGCTATAAGGCCGTAAAAGCAGGGGAGCGCATTGCCTATGCGACAGATCTTTTTGCCAATATGTTATCAGAAGGAGCGAGTTCTTATTTTTACAAAAAATATGTTGCCATTGATAATCCCAAATTAACTTCGATAAATGCTGTAAACTACAATTTACGATTTTCAGGAATTTTTTATCTAGACTTAGAACTTGCCGAAGGGGCCAATGTGGATGAAGTTCGAGATATGGTGTTAACAGATTCTCGTAAATTTTGCCAAGAAGGGTTAACCGAGAATGCGCTTCAAAGAAGCAAAAATGTACTTTTAACAAATGGGTATCATTCGTTAAAATCAAATGCAAATGTAGCGTCTTCATTAATATTGAACGAAAAATATTTTGGAGATTTTAATTATGCTCAAAAAGAAATGCAGGTTTATCAGACGATGAAATTATCTGAAGTAAAAGAGGCATGCCAAGAAATATTTGAAAAACAAATGCCTATAGTTGTGACCATTCATAATGAGTTTCCCAAAGAAAAGGTTACCAAAATAGATCTTAAAACAAAATCTCAGGAGACGAAGTAATGAGAAATGCTAAAAATATTTTATTATGGGGAGCTTTATTAATTGCTCCAGCTTTCGTCGATGCTAGTTTTGACATTCAAAAAAATATTCAAAAATTAGATTGGAATGGTATCGAAGTTACTTATTTAGAAGACTCACGTTTTCCTACTTTTGATATGGCCATATATTTTGCTGATGGAGCAATCTCTGATTTAGATTCTGGCGTTGGGGGAGAGACTGAAGCTGCCTTTAGTATGACAATGCTTGGGACTAAAAAATTCTCAAGAGAAGTTCTGTCTGAAAAATTTGAGTATTTTGGTGCTAGCTCTGATATAAACGTTACTCACGAATATGCAACAATTACGCTTTCTGGGCTTGCTAAAGATTTGGCCCCGTTAACCAAATTAACGTGTGAAATTTTAACTGAAGCCACTTTTCCAGATAATGAAATCCAAAAAGTAGTCAATGTTAGAAAATCACAAGCAAGGGCCTTAGAGAATAATCATGGGGCATTGGCAGGCAGAATTTTTAGAGAAGTAAGTCTTAATGGAACACCCTTCTATTACCCCACTACAGGCAAGCTTGCGGATTTGGATAAGTTAAATAGCAACAAATTAAAACAAAAATTAGATTATTTTCTAAGCAAAGTTAAAAAACGCATTTATATCACAGGGCCAAAGTCAGTTCTATCTATTAAGGACATAATTTCAAAAGAATGTGGATTTAATCTAGAAACATCGAATTTTGTTCGTACACCGACTTATAAAAAAAGAGAGCAAAAAACCCGCTCAATAGTTTTTGCTCCAGTGGAAAAAGCAAATCAAGTTCAAGTGTTGTTGGGATCTTTTTTAAATAGTGATGAGTTAAAAGAGGATGAGCTGAATTATTTAGCTTCAGAATATTTAGGAGGGGGATTTACTTCTAAATTAATGCAAGAAATTAGGGTAAAGCGTGGATTAACTTATTCTGTAGGAGCTGCTATTTCGGCGCAAAAAACTTATGGACGCGCAGTTATTTCAACGTTTACTAAAAATGAAACGATTAATGAACTTATAAACGTATTGGTTAAATCTATTGAAGTTTCGACCGGGAATAATCATCAAATTAATCCAAAACAATTAGAATTGGTCAAACAGGGAGTCATTGGATCATATCCATTTAAGTTTGAAAGCACTTCCCAATTTTTAGGAGAGTTGATGATGATGGACCATTTGGGTCAAAATTACGATGAGATTTATAAATTTCAAGAAAGAATTTCTAAATTTGAGGCTTCTGATGTTGCAAGAGTTATTGATTTGGTTTTTGGAAAAAACAAACAAACAGATTTTATCCTTGGTGACAAAAATTTGCTGAAAAAATTAAAAAAATTAGGGCCGGTAAAAGTAGTAAATTACAAAGATTATATTTAATATAATTTCCCCAGTAATAAATTAAAGTGTTATTGGGGAAAATTATTAGATGGTATGCCCGGTCATGTTTACTTCTGCACCTGGTAGAATCTCTAAGCTCTTGGCCTTCAAATTGCCAATTACTTGCGCGGAAGGATAGATAATAATACTACCACTAGATTCTATCTCAGCTTCGATTACTCCATAGATTTCTAGGTCGTGGCAAAAGATTTTTCCAACAACATTAGAATCAATCCCTAAAATAAGTAGTGAAGCGTCTTTTAGTCTAATTGACCCATGAACTTCTCCCTCTATTTGAGTTTTACCAGAAAACTCAAATTCACCTTTTAGTTTAGTATTTTGACCAATATGGGTAAATTCTTGGTGTTTGATCATCTATTTTTATCCAATATGTTAATTATATTCTCACAAATAATGGAATGGTTTGTGTGTGTATCAAGTCCCCATTTCTAGCAAAAATAAGTACGGTAAATACAAATTGGCCAGATTTTCTAGGTTTTAGAAAACTTGCATCAACAGGTCTAAATCTCTGGGTAGCAAAGCTCTCTCCTGCGCTGTAACTAATTTGCGCATCAGGGGCATTGAGCGACATTTGAGGGTAGACTTGTAAACCAGTTTCACCTTTCATGATGACCAAAATATGTCCGGCCAACTTTTGTTCATTAGGTAAAAGAGGAGTAATATTAAATTTAAAATTAATGGTATCGCGTAGAGTGGCAACATTAAAACCGCTTAGGCTTAATTGGGCAGGTCTTGTTCGATCTTTTTGGCCTTGCACGGGTTTAAAAATAGATAAATAGCTCAATCCCAATGCCTGGGAAGAGAGCTTGCCATTTGCCAATTCAAGCGGCGTGTTTTTAATGCTGTCTGATGCAGGTAAATTTTTATTATTTGCTAAATTACTATCGTTCTCACTAATTGAAGGATTTGCTTCATTGATCTTATTGGCCAGAGGTGTGGCCATATTGTTTTCTTGAGGTGATTTAGATTTCTTAAGTTCTAATATTTCAGCATTTTTTATTTTTAGTTCATCTCTGGTTGATTGTAGCTCGATTTTTAAAGAGCTGATTTCCTCATGCATTGACGAGTAGTTTTTTGCACTTAAGTAGTTTTGGATTAAATGAGTTGGGCTTAAGTGTATACCAGCAAAAATTGCAATAGTTATTGATAATAGGGTTGTTGCAGGAAGGACAACAAACCACCAAAAAAAGATGGATTTTTTAACTTCAAAATATTTAGGTGATTCTGAATTCTGATAATAAATGATAGAGACAATATTTCTTTTTGAATTTGCTTTTTGTTGAGAAAATTTTTGATTAGTTTGTTGCTCTATTAAACTTGAATTATCCTCTCTACTAAAAATATCTTGAATATTTTTAGTAGAGAGATTGTCAGTATATCCAGACGAGTTTTCAGACTCATCGCTCACTAGTTATTTCCTTTTTTATATTGAACGTTTTTAAAAAATCGATCAGATGGCTCGAAAGCGAAACGATCTTCGCCTTCTAGGCCGGCTTTCGTCCATTTTTCCGAAACGATTTTCCACTCATATTTTTTATCTTGAATGAGATAGAGAATCTTTTTTCCAGTATCATTAATAGTGCTTGATTGATATTTCTGTCTAAAAGTAACAACCGCATAATTTTTAAACTGGAAAATAGACATGCGATCAAGATCAATTTTTGGTTTTCCAGGCATCGAGAATACGGCGGACTTATAAGTTCGGTATTGATTCCAATTTCCCTTAGAGTCTTTGAACTCTTCTCGGTCATAAAAACTCATATATTCATCTATTTTTTTTTCGCGCCAGGCTTCGAGCCATTTATCGACAGAGTTTTTTATAACGTCACGATTTGTTTGGTGAGTTTTTTCGTTTAAGTAAACTAGCTCTTGTACAACAATCATCGGAGTTTTATTGAGCTCCAAGTACTTTGATACTTCAATAAGATCGTTATTGGTGGAAACCACACATCCCCGAGAGTCTAGCCCTTTATCAATTCTTGTTTCATCGTTCGTTGAGTGAAGCCATATGCCTGAGCCGGTTTTTTTTAGAATATTGTCGACCGGATTTGGGTAATCTGTGACAAAGGCACCCACCCCATAAATTAATGCGGCATTACCCATTTGATCAATTAATTGTTTATTTGTTAAAAACTCTGTGAAGTTATAAATGCCTTCAGGCGTCTTATAATCTCCTTCAATTTGTTTGTCTCCACTTACTTTTCCAGTAGCAATTTGCCAGCTCTTAACCAGTTTTGGATAAGTACTGTTGTTCTCAAAAAGATGGAGTTGGTGAGTAGATTTTTCAGCAACAATTACATGGTGAGCAAAAAAATCATCAGTCATAAGTAGGTTCGAGGCAAAAAATTTCTCTTGTGCCATTGATGTTAAAGTGACAAGCATCGCTGAGATGATAAGGTATTGCTTCATATTACTTGACCTGTTTACCTGTTTTTACATTAGATATTATATACCATAATAAAGTGATAAATCATTGGAATCAACTTAAAAGTACTGGATGATACAAGTATAAATATACCCGAGCAATATAGTTAAGGATTGATGTTCAAGTATGTTTTAGTCATCGGGTTAAAATATTCACCCTATTGAATTTCTACATATCTGTTAAACTATTAATCGTTATGGTTGATTTTATTCTAGTATCCAAAGATGAGTCCGTTGTAGAGCAGTTCAATAGTTTTGAGCTTTCATTTGAATTTATAGATTCAATAGAGCTACTCAACGACATTTCAGGTGATTCTGTTGTTTTTATAGACATGACCAATAATGATTTTAACCTAACGGATGTCCAAAATTACGTTTCAAGTAATCTGTATTTTGTGGCAATTGTAGAAAATTTTTCAAAAAAAGATGTAAAAAATCTGTTAGATACTTACAATTTTCTTTTTGCGCATGTTTGTGCACCTTTAATTAAAGCTGATATCGCCTTAATAATAGAAGATCTAACAACCTTCATTACTCAAAAAGCCTCATCAAATTCTACGAAATCTAGGTCAAGCCAGAAACTTGAATTAAAATTTGATGTTCTTGATAATTCAACTAATGAAGAAGAGCACAACATTGAAAAACTAGGCCATAAACTTGGTAATTTGAATTTTTTCGAAGATAAGTCCTTTGACACGCAAGGAGTTGAGTGTGCCAGAATTCAACAGCGTTTTAATATCGTATTTAATTCAGTTGATACCAGCTCGTCACTGAATGGAAAAGTAAATGACCCATTAAGTTTAAACAGCTTTCAAGTCGATGATGATTTGAACCAGGAAGAGAATATGAGCGCGCAAAACTCCAAAAAAGGTTTAGATTTTAATTTACCTAAACTTGACTTTGAAGAAGAAAAAACAAAATCGAAAAAAGAGATTACTCAAAACCACGGTGATTTGGATTTTAATTTAGAATTTGGAGAAGAGTCAGTTGATTCAAGTGATATTGAAAATGAAGCTCAAAAAGTACTTAGCAATTCACCCGTAGATGATGAAAAAATCGATTTAGATTTTCAATCAGATTTAGACTTTGAAATTGAAAATCAAAGTAGTAATCAAGATGCTACTAGCAAGACAATTGTTTTTGATCGAAAGAATCTTAGTTCAAGCAGTACTGATTTATCAGTAAAAAATGATAAATCGGCGCTAGATTTTTCTTCAATAGACGATTCAGATTCATTAAATGATGATCTGAGTTTAGGTGGTGATTCAGTGTCTTTAGCTGGTAGTAACGATGTGCCAGCTGTTGGAATTGAGCTTGGAGATGATAATTCAAGTGATGGATTTTCTCTTGATGGAAGTGATGCAAATGGCGAAAATATTGAAAGTAGTACTGATGAAAGTAGTACTGAGGAAAATGGTTTAAATTTTAGTGGCGAAGGGCTTGTGCTTGGGGATCTTGATGAAGAGTTTGTAATTGAAAACAATGGGCCATCAAAAAAATTAAACCAAAGCACTAGCGAACATAAGAATAAAACGGACTCATTAGATTTTTCACTTGAGATTAATAATGAGGAAAGTGAAGTCGATTCAGAGAGCAAAAGTTTAAATTCCTCGCCTAGTAATAGCTCCTTAAGTATGGGGGACTATATGACTAGCGCGGAAGCTAGGGTTAATATAGAAAATACCATTAAAGATATTATTCGTCCAAATCAAGAATTGTTACAAGATGATAAAACTGGAGATATAGATTTAAATACAATAGATGATGGATCATTAGATTTCGACGCTAAAACGCTGGTTGCCAGTCCAGAATATTTTAAAAATGCAAAAGAAATTGAAGATGAGATAGGATTCGAGTCTGAATTCGATTACGGTAAAGTACAAAACTTAGAGAACAAGATTGAAGATCATAAGGTTTTAAAAAATGAGGAAGCAGATAAGTTAGTTTTTAGAAATGTTGAGCCAGAAGCCACTGAAATTAAAAAAACAACTAGTAAAAAAATGACTGCTGAGGAACTAATTCAGCAAGAAAGAAAGTTTATTGAAAGATCGAATGAGTATTCAAGTGAAAGAAATGAGACCGAGGATTATGTTCGGGCACAATCTACGATAAGGCAGTTAAGAGAAGAAATAGAGGAGCAGTTAATTGAGCTGAAACAACTGCGTAGAGAGAATAAAGATTTAGAGCAAGAAAATTTAAGTTTGCGAGCTTTAACTGACGAGCAAAAAATTGAACAAAGTATAATAAGGAAGCGACATCTTTCTGAAGTTGAGAATTTAAAATATCAATTAAAAATGTCTGAAGAAAAAAAATTAACAGCAGAAGAACGTCTAAAGCAAAGTGAGAAAGGAAGAGAAAAACTAGATCAAAAACTCCGTTTAGATTTTTCACAGATACGTCAACGCGAAAAAGAACTAGAGGGCCAATTGGAGCTTTTGTCTCTTGATCATGACACACAAATACAAACACGCGATGGTAAGATTCTTGAACTTAGAAGGAAAATTGAATCTCTTGAATTTAATATGGAAAATGCGTCGATAAGAGAACAGAAAACCAATGATGATAAAAAGAAATTAGAAAATAAATTAGTAAAAATAATGAATACTTTGCGCAATTCAATTGAAGATATCGATGAAGATTCATACTCTTCAAATTTTGAAGTATCTGATGCACACCGCGATGATGAATAAATAGGTAAATTAAAATATGAAATTAAGTCATTATTACTTAGAATTGATATCGTTAATGAAGTGTGAAAATGATAGGATTTTTTTTGAAGAGTTGTTTTCAAAGATGCAAGTTCATTTGAAAATTAAAAGCGGCTGTATTGTTTCAACGCCAAATCAAGCAGAGACCAACTATAGAAAAATGCGAATTCTTGCTGGTAAGACAATTGCTCAAGATGTTTTTTGGGAAAAATGTAAAAATATTAATCGTGAAGACTCTTTTTATTTTTTAGGCCGTAAAAAAGATCAGTATTATTTTTTCGTTTCAGTTGAAGACAAAATATCACAAGATGAGGTTAACTATTTGCAGATCTTTGTTGGGACATATTTTGATTTGTCTCAACGTTTTTTAGAGTTGAAAAAAAATCAAGACTTGATTTATATCGATGACGTATCAGGCCTTTATAATCAGCGAAAATTAAATATTGATTTGAATTCTTTTATCGCTAGATATGAAAAACATCAGCATACGTTTTGTGTCTTGTTTATGGATGTTGACTACTTTAAAAAAGTAAATGACAGTTATGGACATTTAGTTGGGACTAAGCTTCTAGAGATGCTTGCTGTAGAATTTCGAAGTTTACTTAGAGATGGGGATTTGTTGTATCGCTATGGAGGTGATGAATTCGTTGTTCTTTTACCCGATACTCAGTTAGAGGGGGGCAAGATTGTCGGAGAAAGAATCTTAAATCATGTTGGTAAGCATTCATTTAAGGTTGATACGCTTGAAAATCATTTAACTCTTAACATGTCACTTTCTATTGGAGTTGCCGAATGCCCTAGGGATGCAAAAAACATCAATGAACTTTTATCGTTCGCAGATAAAATGATGTACGGAGCAAAGTCATCGGGAAGAGGCACTGTTTTTTATGCCCATGACCAATTAAGTTTAAAAAAACAAAGAGCATAAAATATGTTACTGCTAGTTTTAAGTGATTTGCATTTGGGAAAAGGTAAATTCTTAAAGAATGGACAGTTAAATATACTAGAAGATTTTTTTGAAGATGATAAATTTTATGATTTCTGTGAGTTTTATTCCAAAGGCGATTTTGCCGAATCCCCCGTTCATTTGGTTTTAAATGGCGACATTTTGAACCTAATCCAAGTTGATATTGATGGCGTGTTTACTCATATTATCGATGACGAATGCAGTGTGCGGGCCATTGATACGATAGTTAAGGGACATGCTAAATTTTTCGAAGGGCTTCGGCGTTTTTTAAAAAGTCCAAATAAGCAATTAACATATATCATTGGAAACCATGATGCGGGTATGGCCTTTAAAAAAGCCCAGGACGCTTTAAAAAATTATGTGGGAGATGAATTGCGCTTTGCCTTTGAGTTAAACTTTATGGGGGTCCATATTGAGCATGGGCATCGTTTTGAAGTTATTAACACTGTCCCATCTAATAATTATTTTATGGAAGGACCTAATGGTCGATTAATTTTAAATTTGCCTTGGGGGAGTTTATTTTGCATATCTTTATTGCCTATTTTAAAAAAGGATCGGCCATCGATTGATAAGGTTCGACCTCTTAGTTCATATATAAAATGGTGCTTAATGTATGATTTTCCATATTTTGTTAGACTTGTTAAGAAAGTTTTAACTTATTTGATTGAAACAAATTTTGATGAGTATGTGAGACAGAATAGAAATTTTAAAACTTCACTAAATATTTTAAAACAAATTACAATTTACCCTTTATATTGGAAAAAAGCTAAACAAATACTTAAGCGCCATAAAGAAGTGCATACAGTTATTATGGGGCATACTCATGTTTCCGAATGGGCGCGTTTTCCAGAGGGGAGATATTATTTTAACACTGGCACTTGGAACGTTATTCCAAGTGTGGATGCCGGCCAATTTGAGCAGTCTCAAAAAATGAGTTACGTGCAATTAAAACTCGATCCTGAAAAAAACACTCTGCTTTCAGGATCGGTTAATATTTGGCATGGCCAATGGAAACCATTTCGAGAAGAAGTTTCTGCTCTTTAAGCGCGCTTCGCTTTTTTGATAAGAGTTTTCTTGGAAGCTGTTTTTTTCTTTGTTGTAGTTTTCTTTGTTGTCTTTTTGGCAGTTTTCTTATTTTTATTAGTTTTTAGAATCCCTTCAATCTTTTTTTGTAGTTTAGCGAATTCTTTTTTCTGTACGTTAACAAATGCTTTAGCTTTTTTAATTTCGTCTTTAATTATTTTATCTACCATTTTTTCAATTTGAACTTTTTCAGATTGAAATTTTTTCATGACATCTGGAATGTTGTTTTCGATTAATTTTTTAAAATCTTTTTCAGCTTTCTTGATTAAAGTTTCGACTTTTTTTTGAGCGTCACCTAGGTTGGTTTTAACCTTTAGTGAATTGAGTTCTTTTTTGATGTCCGAGAAAGATTTAATTAATTTCTTGTCCATAGTTGCCTCCATTAAAAGGTTTGAATTTTTTTAAGAATTGGGTTTCGATTACCGAAGCCAAAGCTTTTGGGTTTTATTTTTACGATAGGGCAGAATTGTTTGCGCTTGTACTCCGATCGTTGCCAAAGTTTAAATATTTTTTGCGCTGATTCTGGACTATACCCTAGAGAGACCATGTCTCCTGGGCATTTTTGATAACTGAGATAATTCTCTAGAAGTGCATCTAGTTGCGGATAGGGCAAAAGTGAATCTTCGTCTCGCTGATCATCTCGAAGTTCTGCACTAGGGGGCCGAGTGATAATTTCTTCCGGGATTAAGCCTGGATAGTTTTTATTTATAAAATTGGCGAGTTCAAATACTTCTGTTTTATAGAGATCCCCTAGAAGTGAAATGGCACCTACCGAGTCGCCGTATAGAGTGGAGTACCCAACTGCGAGTTCTGATTTATTTGATGTATTTACAACCATTGCACCAGTATCGTTTGAGCGAGCATAAATTAGGGCACCACGCAGCCTGCTTTGGATGTTCTCATCAGCTAGGCCTTGTAGCTCATTTTTTAAATTATCGACATAGTTATTGCGTACAGTTGAGTGGATAAATTTTATTGGAAATAATTTTAATGGCACATTTAAATTTCTACACAAATCTGTTGATAGATCGTAGCTAATACTACTGGAGAAAAAACCAGGCATAAACACAGCTTCAATGCTTTGCCCTTTTTTTAGGGATAACTTAATAATTGTTAACACAAGGGCCGAGTCCATTCCACCAGATAGAGCTACCAGGAATTTGTTCATATTTGTTTTACTCGCGTACTCTTGAACCGCGAATTTTAATCCCTCTAGAATTTCTAGCGACTCCGAATCGGAAAGCGGCAATAGCTTTTTTTGATCATCAGTTAGTCTACGATGAAAAATATTTTGCCACGAAGATGAAGTTGGGGGCAGATCCCTTAATGGTGAACCTAGGTAGTTGGGCCAATTCAACGTGATAGAATCTTTTTTGAAAAGATCTGCTTTGACAATTAACGATTTGCCATCTGTCAAAAAACTTTGGCCATCAAAAAGTATTTCATCTTCAAAACCAACCCGATTCACATAAAGCATTGGAGCTTGTAAATAATTGGCGATAATATTGGCGCGTTTTAAGCGTTCATCAAATTTGCCTAAGTGATATGGACTTGCAGAAATGTTAATGATCAGATCTAATTTAGAGCACAGTTTTAGTTCTTTGACCGGGTCAGAAGAATGTAAATGTGAATGCCACATGTCTTCACAAATAAGAAGACCGATACGTTTATTGTTAAACTCTAAGACGCTAGGTTTGTCGCCAGCTGTAAAGTATTTCTTTTCTTCGTAGATGTCATAATTAGGGAGTAAGCTTTTAACAGCTACGACTTTTAATTTTTCACCCGGCACTAAGGCAAAACAAACATTTTTTATGCTGGAAATTTCCCCATTTTCAAAGAATTCATAACTTAAGCCACCAAATAATGCTAATTGTGCACTATTTACCTTCGGCCGTTGCATGGACCAAAGGTTTATATCATCGAGAAGATGGTGGTATTCATTGATAAAGCTTTTATGAAGTACCAAGTCTTGTAGAGGGTATCCGGTCAAGAAAAGTTCGGGAAAAATATGAACGCCGGAGGCATTACCTCTTTGCAGTATTTCAGTCAACGATTGAAAAATCGCCTCAAAATCACCTATTTCGTGGTGGGTTTGATGAAGATTTAGTTGCATGAAAAAGCCCTTTTAGTTATTAATTTGCTAGTCTATAGTATAACAAATTTTTTGCCTTGGACATCGAAAGATTTCAACTTTAATATTTCCATTAAAGGGTAGAGGCATTCGTATAAAAAATAGGGGTTTTGGTGCTCGGTTTTGTATTGATAATTTTGGCCAGTTTTTCATGGGCGCTTGATACGCTTATTCGCTATCCATTACTGGGAAGCGGAGTGAGCGCAACCAGAATTGTACTAACAGAGCATTTATATTTGGTTTTGATTTTTTTACCATTCTTTTTAAGAAAAAAAGAAAATTTTACTCAATTTAGACTAGGTCATCTAGTTGGCTTTATTGTGATTGGGGTTTTTGGCTCTGCTGTTGCAACGTTAACTTTTACAGAAGCTTTTCGGTTATTGAATCCTAGTCTTGTTATCATCTTGCAAAAACTTCAGCCCTTTGTTGCGGTTTTTTTTGCGCGAGGACTTTTAGGTGAACAACCTTCTAAATATTATTGGCCTTTAATGCTTACAACGTTACTCGGAGTCTTTTTAGTTAGTGCACCGGAGCTATTTGGTGGGCTAACTACTATTTCATTTAATGTACAAACCTTAAAAGCTGTTTTTCATCGCGATAGTGCGCTTGGCTTACTGTTGACGCTGGTTGCGGTGGTGTCTTGGGGAGCTTCGACGGCTTTTGGAAAAAAACTTTCTCGTGATGGATTATCAGAAAATGCCATTATGTCAGGAAGGTTTTTCTTTGGTTTTGTTTTTTTAATATTTTATGCTTGGAGTAACGACCAACTTTTGCAATTTGATGGGAATTTTTTAGTGTGGAGAAATATTTTTGGAATGGTCATGTTAAGTGGTCTTCTTGGAATGTATTTATATTATCGAGGTTTAAGAGAAGTTTCAGCACGTTCGGCAGCTTTGGCAGAGCTTTTTTTTCCCTTAGCTTCTGTGGGAATTAACTGGGTTGTTTTACACAAACCTCTCACCTCGGTGCAAGTGGTAGGTGCTTTGTTAATGCTTATCTCTTCCACCATCGTTCAATGGAAAAAATTTTAGGATTTTAAAGAAAATTTTAAAGAAAAGTTTAAAGACAAATAAAATAAAGGATCACTTATGGCACAAGTTCAACTACCAAAGAATTTCGAGGGAAAAACTTTTTTTGTTGCAGGAGCAGCTGGTTTTGTACCTTCTACGGTCTGTGAATTTTACTTAAATATGGGGGCAAAAGTAATTGGTGTGGATAATTTCATTACCGGTTCTCAGTCAAATATTGAATTGCTTTCTAAATACAAAAACTTTGAATTTCATGAAAATAATATATTTGAAAGTCTACCCAATATTGGATCACAAAAAATTGATTATATCTTATCTCTTGCTTCTCCTGCATCCCCAATTGATTTTTCTATTATTCCTCTTGAAATAATGCGTGTAAATTCTGAAGGCACTTTAAAGCTTTTAGAACTAGCAAAACTCCAAAAGGCACGTTTTTTGGAAGCATCGACTTCTGAGGTTTATGGAGATCCGGAAATCCATCCACAAAAAGAAGACTATGTAGGGCATGTTAACCCTATTGGACCTAGAAGCTGTTATGATGAATCAAAACGATTTGCAGAGGCAATGACGATGAGTTTTCATCATCGTTATAACGTTGATACTAGAATAGTTAGAATTTTTAATACCTATGGCCCGCGTATGCGACCAAATGATGGGCGAGTGATTCCAAACTTTATAAATCAAGCCTTAAAGGGTGATGATATCACAATTTATGGTGATGGCTCACAGACCCGTTCCTACTGCTATGTTACAGATCTAGTCGAAGCCATGCACCGAGTATTATTTAGTAATGATCACACGCCTTTTAATATTGGTAACCCAGATGAATACACCATTAAAGAAACAGCAGAAGTTATCATTAAAGTGCTTGGCAGTAATTCGAAATTAAGTTATTTGCCACTTCCGAAAGATGACCCAAAACAAAGGAGACCTGATCTTACGAAGCTCCAATCAGTTTCTGATTATGCCCCAAGTGTAAGTTTTATCGATGGGATTAAAAAAACTGCTGAATATTTCAAATCTTTATAAGTAGCGAAGGAAATAATTGTGAATGTTGCAATCACCTGTGACAGTTTAATTGAAAGAAATCACCCCAATGAAATAATTGAGCTTCTTTGTGAAGCGTTTCCAGATAGCATGATCTATACCTTAGCGCATAAAGAAAAAGCTATTTTAGGCACAATTGAGCAGCGAAAAATTAAGTCTTCTGGGCTTTCTCGAAAAATTACAAAAGAAGATGAATTGTTTGATCATTTATTAATGTTACCCAATTTAACATCTTCAATGAAGCTTTCATGTCAACATGATTTTATTCTTAATGTTTCACGGGGGTTTTCTCATGCCTTCGACGTTTGTGAGAAATCTGTTCAGATTACTTACTTATATGAGTTAGGATTTGAAGTTGAGTTTAATAGTTTTTGGAAAAGGCTATTAAGACCCTACGTAATTAGAAAATTCATGTCTGCTTTTAAAAATAGTAAAAGAATTTTGGTATCTAGTGAAAAATTACAAGCACGATTAAAGGATTATGGAATTGATTCAACAGTTCTATTGCCTCCGTTTAAGCTTAGCGATTATGCACTTTTTCCAAAAACAATGTTTAAACACGATTATTACACCATCGATACGCGTGGGCTAACTTTAGAAAAATTGAAAGAAATAGCGTCTTTTTTCCTAGATAAAAAAGAGCGATTTCAATTCGTTGGTCCAATGGATGAAGCAGTTCAAAACGAAATAAAGAAAATGTCAGCAGAAAATATTGTTTTCGGCGAAAGATGCTCCGGCGAGCATGCCCCTGTTCTTGCATCTTCAAGAGCTTTTATTAGTTTCAATCAAGAAAAATTTCCTAAAATGAGCCTAGCTGCACTGGCAGTTGGTCGGCCAGCAGTTATGTTAGATATTCATAAAGATTTGGTGTCGGGAGTTGGTACCTATTTTATTGCAGGTTTTGACACTACTTCATTAGCTTTAATCATTGATCAAATCAATAATGAACATGAATCATTGGATTCACAAAAAATTCGAGCTAATGTAATGAAATTTCATGACGTAAAATTTAAATCTCAGCTTAAGCGAATTCTCGATAAAGAAATGGGGCAGGAAACTGATTTAGCAGACGCCGCTGACATAAACTTATAAATCACGACTTTTTTCAATACAAGAAATTAATTCACCGAGGTTTGTTCCCGTTGAATTTTGGAATGGCCCAAAATGATTATAGGCTTTTCCTGCAGCGAAATGTGGCGAAACACATCGATCCATGGGTTTTTTAATTTTTCCATCTTGTGTATTAGATGGATGAGTTGCACTTGATTTATTGGTATTAATTTGAATCGAATACGTTTGAATTAATTTATGGACACCGCAAAATGCATTAAAGCTTTGAAGTGAGCTTCCAAGCGTTTTAATCAATTCGGATTGAGTGGATGTTGTTCTGAGTGAACATTGCGGATACATGGTATTCCATGCTCTAAGGCAACTTTGAATATTGCCCGTGCTGTTTGGCGTGAATTGAAAGATGCCAATATTTAGTCGCGATGATTCGCTTTGATAAGGGTCTTCATAAAATTTAACTCCGGCCGGCTTTCGATAGTTTTCAGGGGCATATTTTTTGGATACAGTTTGCGACTTAGGCGAGTTGGCCGTTGTTAACGATTCAACATAACCTAAACAGCTAAATAAAGTACTCCATTCTTTATGCAACTGAGCTTTACTTTCAGTGTCCCCGTTTATTGTCTTTTCTCGAAGTTCATTTATACGTGCTGAAAATTGATTAAGTTTTAAAATAATTGCGTCACTAGGAATTTTTTTTCCAAGCGTAGTTGAGAGTGAACTTTTACTTACATAGCACAAAGGATGTCGAATTAAAGAAGATGGATAATGGCCTGCTTCATTACTAGATAGACCAAAGTAACCAGAGATATTGCCTACACGAGATGGGGTATCATCAAGCATTTCTTGTACGAAAAAGCTGATAGTTTCCGAAAATTGGGTGCTATCAATACGATCGGACATACAGCTATCAACTTGATCTTCGTTAATTAATTGACGTGATTCTGACAATTCGTTCGAATTTTTAACTTTATCGACATTAAATCCAATAATACTTGCAACTTCTTTGTAGTTGTCTATAGGTAGTTTGCTTCCAATGGGATCAATTGGTTTTGACGGGGGAGGTGTATTTTCGGAGGGGGGTGGCAACGGAGCGGGACTAGGTGCAGGTTGCGGTTTCTTCGCACCCATTGCTAGAGCATAATTAATATTTAGTAGAAGAAATACAATACCAGTGTATTTTAAAATTTTACTGTTTTTCATAATTTGGTTATCGGATATTTTTAAAAGGACTAGAGAGATAATTGGGGTAAAATGTTGATGGAAATGATCGGGTGTTTTCAAAAGAGACATTTTAAATGATTAATTAATTGAAATAGAGGAGAATATTTATAAATAGTCATATGAAAGTCTAGGAATGCAGATGAAAAATAAGGTTTTGAATGTCGTAATCATATCAATTTTTGGTCTGTTCTCTTTAATCCATACTTTGGACTTAAAGCAAAAAAATCCTGAAACAATTTTTTTGACAGACCCTCTCATCAAAGAATATGAAAAATTTAAAAGCATCGCTCCAGAAAAACAATTTTTAATAGTAAAAAAACAGCATAGCGGTAACGATATTGATCAGGTATCTAATGAGCGGTCTAAATTTTACCATGAGCTAAGTAAGCTAGAGAAAATGTGCATTGAATCTTGTGAAATTATTTCAGAAAATAAATTAAGAAAAATAAAACCGACAAAAATAAACATTGATGTAGATCAAAACAAAGATGCAAAGTTAATGGTGCTAGAGAGTAATAAAGATAGTCCATTTACTGCCGCCATTTTCATAGATGAGTCTGAAGTTTCACTAAAAAAAATTTTAAAAAATATGCTTGCCACAGATTACTGGAGCGATAAAAGTGTCAAATTTTCAGGCCTTCCCTATACAAATTACCTATTAGATCATTATTCAGAATCAATTCAAAATAAACTTTTTCCAGTTATGTTTATATTAGGGTTTATATTAACTTTTACTTTTATAAATAATATAAAAGAATCAGTGATAATTTACTTACCTTGTCTTTACTTAGCAGGGATGAGTTTAAATGTATTGAAGTATATTGATGGCAATATGAATATGGTTACTAGTATTATACCACTAGTGGTCTTTTCAATTAGTCTCTCGCTTAGTTTTCATATATTTTATTCGATAAAAGAATTTAAGTCAGTTCATAATTTTTTGATAATAAAATGGAAACCGTTATTTTTAATGATATTCACAACCTATGTTGGATTTTTGGGTCTAGTCGTTGCAGAAATATCTGTCATAAAAAAATTTGGATACGTATCTTCACATCTTATCTTGTTATCAACCTTGGTGCTTTATTTTTGGTATAGAAGTTTTGAGCAAATAATAGCAAAAAATCCTAATAAGGGGAGAGTCTTTAAATTTGAAAATATTTTTTATAGAACCATACCCTTAAAGATGATTATTGTGCTTTTTTCTTGTGGCGTATTTTCTCTTTATTATTTTCCACAGAAATTAGAGATTATTACTGATGCCACAAGGTATTTCCCTCTAAGCACTGGACATAGGGAAAATATAATAGATGTGACAAAGAATGTAATTGGAATGCCTGTCGTTGAAATTGTTTTTGATTTAGGTCGAGAAATTGACTTTGAACAAAGCCAAAAAATGGAACATATCGAAGAAAAGTTGCTACAACTTAAATTATCTCAAAAATATCAATTAATATCCAATAATAGTCTTGTAAGAAAAATTAATAGTAGTTATTCGCAACAGTATGATTTGCCAGATAATTATCCAAGTTACTTGGCACTGCGAAGCCAATTACCAGCATCGTTACAAGATACCTATCAATTAAGCCGATTCTATCGAGTTACCTTGATGGGGAGCCCTGTAAATGTAGCAGAATATAAACAAGATTTAAAAATGATAAAAGAGACGATTTCAAGTAATAATATGAAATACCAAATCAATGGTTTGCATCATAACTTGATGCTTAGTCAAGACACTATGATAAGTGTCTTGTATGAAAGTTTTTTTGTTTCTGCATTGTTAGTATTTATTGTGTCTGTCTTTTATTTACAAAACATAAGATTAATAATTGCGTTTGCAATAGTGAATACGCTACCAGTAATGTTGGCTTTTTTGTATATGTATATAATGAGATATTCCGTGAATATTGCAACAGTAATGACTTTTTCAATCGCACTTGGCCTACTTGGAGATAGTACATTTCATATTTCCCATGCGAAATTATATCCATTTAGAAAATTTTCAGATTACTCAAGTGCAGTGCTGACTCCCGTATTGTTGTCTGGTATTTTACTATGTATATGTTTTAGTATTTTTTTATATAATGACTTTTTACCTATTAAAGAATTTGGTGGTATTCTTTCTTTTATGATAATAGGTGGATATATTTCTGATTTATACATTCTTCCCACAATAATCTATGGAAACTCAAATCATTTGTTATCGTATGAGAATGAAATTCATAAAAACACCACCTGGCAAAGAGAGCGTCTGAAAAAAATTAACACTTAAAATTTTTAGTAGGTTTATTTTAAGATAATTTTTCCTTCTATTTTAATCGTGTCATGTACCTTGGCGATAGCAATGCTGGGGTCTGGTATTTTGGAATTCTTAATTGAAATTGCTGTGGTGAATGAAATAATATAGCTATTGTTTTCTATTTTTATCGAATAAATAGCAGGAATGACGACAGTGATATCTTTGATTGTAAGTAAGAGGTTTATCTCTTTATCTTTTATTTCTACAAGAGAAATATCTTCTTGAGTTGATGCTTTAATGTTTTTAAAGGTAGCAACATTTAAACAATGCTGATGCAATTTTTCATCTCGTGACGAGTTGTCAGTATCTAAGCTATTTGCAGAAATATTGATTTGAAGGCCTTTAACGATAGACATGTTTCCAGTTTTAGCGATGTTGTATTCAGTTTGATACTCTTTTGCGTAGCCATCAAAACTCGTAGTGATAAACCCCAGTTTTGTTGATGAACCAATAAATTTTAAATACTGCTCACTGGCCAATGCTAACTTATAACTTTCTACTTTATGATTGATAGTGGCAGCAAAACTTGAAATACTAAATAATGCAATAAGTATAAATGTTTTCATAATATAATCCTTTAATAAATAAATGGGATAAATAATTTATTTGTTCTTTTCATCTCGCGATATATAGGGTTTTTTAAAAGTTCATTTTCTTCAAGTGCAATTCGTTTTTTTAAAACATAGATATTGAGCATACTAAAAGTAATCATTGTTAACCATGCATTTAATAGGAGA
>CAYWBR010000042.1:0-23216 GCA_964456675.1 uncultured Bacteriovorax sp.
AAATCTTTTTAATCGACTTACTACCAGGTAAAAATTCCATACTGTAAGCGCAGTGATGAGAAAAATAATCAACTTTATCTTGGTCGTATTTAATCCATGCTTCGAAATTGTTAGATTTAGGTTTTTCAAATTCTAACTCTTTATTGTACTTTGTTTTATTATAAGCAATAATTTTTTGCTTAAGAGTGTTTTTTGACACGTCCTTAATGCTTTCTAGGTTTATTTCTTTTGCCGTTGAAATATATTTATTAAAATTTATGGCCTTTTTAATATCACTAACTTCTGAGGGCAACAGTTTTTCTTTAACAAGGGAACTTAAGCTTTGGTCCTCACTTGTTTCAGCATAGGAGAGATCTACCATGGATTCGTACACAGAGCGAGACATCGAACGAATATTGCCAGGATACATATTAACATGTCCTTGCAATATTTCTCCGGTTCTAGGGTTTGCAACAGTCGGTGCATAACCCAATAGTCCGTTAGATAGTGGATCGTCGATGAGAACAATTGAACTATATTTTAAATCTCCAACTTTAACATCACTTCCATTTTTTATCGATAACTGAATGCCTGTTTCAGCTTTTTTTAATACATCGTTAATATGGTTAACACCAAGTTCTGTCATTTTTAAGAAAGCAGCATTTTCTGGTTTATAAAAGTTGTCATTTAAATAGTAGGAGATTTCTTTTTTATTTGGATTCCAGCGGTTGATAAAATATTGTTTCTTTTGTCTCATTGTATCGAATGAGTCATTTTCGAAATTCACAAAATTTTTAAAGAAACCAAATTCGCCATGCTCATTTACAGGGTAGGCAACTTTCTCATAGTTAGATGACTCGAGATCCTTTAAACGCATTAAAGAATAATGATAACGCACTTTAAATGCCGCACTTGATAGTTCACTTAATCCTTCAGGGTCTGCGATATAGTGGTTGATGATACAGCTAAAATCGCTCGATGTTTTATACGTTTTTTCTAGTTCAATATTTATTACACCGGGCTTAATTTCATAATGAGTAAGTTTTTGTGCTATTTTATAAACACATGGATTGTCTTCTACTGTGAAGAGATCTAGGGAGTTAATTTCTTGTACTTGAAGGTTTTCAAGGCTTGGCAAAAAGAAACTTTGATCTTTCCATGATTTTTCTGAATCGATTGAAGTCGATCCCGTACATTGATCCCGATCATCTTTAGCGCATGTGAAATCTATATAACTCCCCGGGATTTTTAAAACAGGAGCGTTGTTTAGATCATTACTACTCATTTTTGTTCGTATTAATTCTCCTTTATCAGAAAGAACCATTGCCTCAGGTTCGTAAACTTCAAGGCCGTCTTTTTCGAAACGAATCTTAACGATTTTTTCTGTTCCCTGATAAAATGGTGCAGCACCTTCAACTTTTCTCGGAGTTCCGTGAGTCATTGGAACGTAAATATATTCACTCTCTAAGTCATAATCTAATTTTTTGTGAGTAATTACTTCATCAGGAAATTTCTCAGAAGGGATATATTTGAATGGCAGAGATGCAACGTCTTTTTGAATGCGAATATGAGTAGCATCAGTATCGTTGGATAAATTTTGAAATGTAATTTCAGGCTGAAGAGAGCCTGTTACTTTTTCATATTTAAATTTACCGTATGAAATAGATTTTTTTATGATTGGCCTATAAACGCAATTATCTTTAGTAAGTTTATTTTGTAAATACTCGGACTCATGGCATTTTGAAAACCTTGGATCATTATTTAAGAACGCCCCTTTTTCGAAAACACTGAGATCTTCGATCTTTGACAATTTTTGCACAATTAATGTTTCGTCAAAAATAACTAATTTGTATAAGTCATTTTCATTAATTGCAATTTCTTTTGATATGATTCCTAAGATCTCTTTTAGTTCGCTACCTTTAAAGGTTTTTTCTTTAAATGATTCCAGTCTAAATAATTCTTTATCTTCAAAGTTGTGCTCTTTTTCATATTTTATTTCGTTCAATGAACTATTTAGAGAGTATGTTATTAATCCAGTTATCTGCTTTGAAACACCGGCCTCTAAATCAATTTGTCCATACTGTTGATTGTTTTCTTCACGAAGTTTCGCTCTAACATAGGTGATGTCATGTTTTAATATTGCTTGGTACAAACAATCGACACTAGCTTCTTTTCTTATTTTGCTACAAGGAACAAAGCGCTCGTCATTTTTATTTTTTAATTCAGTCTCTAAATCACTTAGTGAACCTAATTTTGTTTCCTTAAATAAATACAAATTGTTGTCGATGATTCTCGTTAGGAAAGTTTTATCACTCGCGTGTAAGTTCTCAAAGCCTTCAGGGAGTAAGAAAAATTCTTTTAATTTTTTAACTGTCCATAGTCTATCATTGATCATTTTTACGCGAAGAACTTCTTTTGCTGGCAGTGTCTCAAAGCCAACTTTTTTTCTATTGTCGACTGTGGCCTGAAAGTTTATGAAGTTACTTCGGGATTTATCATTTGGTTTAAAAACAATGTTTCTAGTTTCTTCATCGTAATCATTTTTATCCTTTTCAATGTTCCCGTATGATATTCCTGAATATTCAAAAATTGGAATTGCTTTAATGCCATTTACTTCTGTAATTAGCTGTTGAGTTGATTCCGAAAATTCACTGGGATTTTTTATTTCCATAAAGGCAGTTAATGTTGATTCTGTTAAGACAAAATAGACTTTACTTTTAAATCCGGGATAAGGCGCTTCTATTTTTAAATCATTAAACAAGTGAGCAATTTCTTTTTTGCCACTAATGATTTTTATGCTGTATTTAGGTTTTTCTTGTAATGCAAAAACCATGTTGACATCATCATCTGTTTTTAGTGCAAAGGCCGATGAGTTTTCAACTTCTATTTCAACAGGTTCTGAAAAACTTTGAGTAGAAAAATAGTCTCTAGAATAATTTTCTGGATATTTATCTTCTAATTTTTTTGCACAAGATGTGAATAGTATCGAGGCAGCAATTAAAAGACTTGGAATCATGGGGGCATTTTTTGTTTTCTTCATACTTTTCCTTCAAACTATTTTTAAAAACTGTAACCAAAACTTATATATACACTTGATGATCGAGGGTCATAAAAATTTACGCGATAATCTTTTCCATCTGGAGTCAGGGGGCTTGCGCCATAACTATGTCCAATTTCTCCATAGGTGTTTTCAGTTATATTTATTCCGATATTTTGAGCATGGTCTATTCTGTCTCGATAACTTGTCCCATATGTCCAAGATCGTTGATAGCTGACGTTGGCACCTAGGTAATATTTTTCTAAAAAATCGAAATTAATATTTAATTTATGGGCAAGAGTCCATTCAAAATTACTTCTTCCGCTTGCGGTTGTTTGGTTGCGGTGAAAACTTTTTCTAAGTGAAGGAGAGTAGGTCATGCGAAATCCGTCAGTATCAAATGCTTTATCTTTTAATAAAAAATTTAATGTAAATCTCGTATTAAAAAGCAGGGTGGTATTTTTTCTTGATTCTTCACTAATTCCGATCAATGCCGATTCGCTCATACTTACGGCACTGTACTCATTTTCATAAATAGGGTGTGAAAATTGTAATGAGGGATCATTTAGATTTAGCTCTTGATCCCCTCTCCAGTCTTTGGTGATGGAGGTATCTAGAAGCAAGCGTTTTTTATCAAACATATGATACAGGCTTAATGAAAAATCTTGTGAAAGGCTGTCATCATTATTTGTATCAGTAATACTATTGGTACTTAGTGATGTTTCGAAATTACCACTAATTAATTGTTCAGCTTTTATCTCGTTTGAAATGAGGCACGCGCTCAATGAAGATAAAGCAAAAATAAATTTTTTGAAATTTTTAAAATTTACGTGCTTCAAGCAATATCCTCTAGGGAAAACTCAATATTCTAAAAGTTAGAGATTCCCTAGAGAGTTTATCGGATACTTTGGGGGTAATTCTTTAGTTAAATTATCGGGTGTTTATTTTTTAAACGAATTAATAAAGCCAGTTGTAAAAAGTTTTTGCAATCCTTCTCGATTGTCATTCCAAACTTTTTCTAAAGTTACTTCTTCAGATAAAACAGGAAATTCCATTGTCAGAACTGGTGCTTTATAAGTTTCAGGACCCAATTCACCAAGCGACCCTGGTGTTGGATGTCCTTCAAGATCACCGTCTAAGGGATAGTTGTTATATTTTGATAAAAATTCAGCAACCTCAACACAGTTTCCGTTGAAGTTTAGAACTGGATACCATGAGTGCATTGATATAATAAATTTAGGGGGATATTTATCAAGCATGTTAACTAGAAATTTATTTTCAGGTTCAGATAAGGGCGACGTGCCGGGAAAATACTTGGCTTCACGAGCATCTTTTACCCATTTAGATGATGGAAGGTTTCGATTTAAATCAACACCGTTGGCATTTACTCTGGAGTTTGTTGCATGGCCATCTACATTTAAACAAGGGATAACAATGATTGGAAATTTAGGATCAGTAGCTTTTAGCCAAGTAAATAATTCTTTTAAGACATGTACCCCTTCAACTTCATCGCCGTGAACGCCAGCAATAAGATAAAAGTACTTTTCTCCTGGGTGAGAATTTTTGTAAGCCTCAATGCTCTTTCCTTTTACCGATTGAGCACTGTCGATTAATTGAAACGTCATGGTACTTCCTTTTACTAAAATAATTAGGTTGGAAGTATTATAGCCTTTCCTTTTTCACCGAGACAACTGCACATTGGCCAGGAGTTTCTTCTACTTCTAAGGTAAGTTCTGAGAATTCAAATTGAAATCTGTCAAGAATTCGTTTTCTTAATTCTTGCAAAAGAAATAGCCCAATTCGCTCAGCAGAAGTATTTTCAATAGGGATAAAGTAGACGTCTTTTTTAGGCATAGAAAATTTTGAACCATCCAAAGTTTCTATATCAACTTGCGTTTCATATTCGATTATTTTGGTGTGTTTATTTTTTGTAGGCAATAGAAAATGGTGATCTAGTTCATTACAGAGTTCGCGAACAATTGGTTTAATGTCTAAAAAATCAAAGACCATATCACTTTTAAGCTCTAGGGCATTTCCACGAACTTCAATGCGATAATTGTGGCCATGTAATGGTTCGCGGGTTCCGTTGTCAAAGGTCATAAAGTGAGAGCAAGCGAAGTTAAAATACTGCTTGTAAACTCGAATAGAAAATTGTTCTATGTTGGTAGTCATTTCTTTTTACTCGCTAAAATATAATGATGACCATTGGTATATACAAGGAAACTCATAATGAAAAGAAAAGAAGCCATAAAACTCCTAAGCCGTTTAAAAGACGTGTTTAGTGGCGACGAAGAGGCAATGAATGCTCTTTCGACTTTACTTTTAAAAGCAGAATTACTTGACGAGAACAGCGCCAGGGTTTCTGTTGATAATTTATCTGATTTTCCTCTTCCAGAGGAGTTAAAGGACCTAAGTCAGGGCCTCGCTATTTTTTCAGATGGAGCTTGTCGCGGAAATCCTGGCCCTGGAGCTTGGGGGGTACTTATTCAAAATACCAAGAAAGAAATAATCTTGAAATCTTCTGGGGTGGAGTTTCAGACGACCAATAATCGTATGGAGCTTCAGGGTGTTATCCAGGGGTTAATGGAAATTGATAGCATGGAGTTTGATTTATATAAGCCCGTTTTCGTTTTTTCCGATTCTAAGTATGTTATAGATGGAATGAAATCTTGGGTAAGTGGTTGGAAGGCCCGAGGTTGGAAAAAAGCAGATGGCAAGAGTCCAGAAAATATAGATCAATGGAAGCAATTAGATGAATTGAGTTCTAAGTTTTCTTCTTTGCATTTTGTTTGGGTAAAAGGGCACGCAGGTCATCCCCAAAATGAATATTGCGATCAAATGTGCAACCAGGCCCTTAACGACTCTGGTTTTTAATAAAAACCGATCAGGCTTGTCGGTTAAACATCTAGCTTAAAAAATCTTGCTTAATAGTATTACGTGTTTATACTTTATTTAATTAGTATTTCAATTTGTTAATAAAAGATAACAACACAACAAAGGATTGTTTGCTATGAAGAAAAATTTGTTACCACTAATGATTGTGGGAACTCTGGCACTTGTAGGCTGTTCGAAAACAAAAGAACCAAAAACTGAAGAAGAAAAAGCAATGTATTCAGTTGGTGTTATGTTTGGTTCACGTTTGAACCAACTTCAACTTACTGATGCAGAATTAGACAGCTTGGCACAGGGTTTAAGAGACTCTGCTAAAAACGAAAAACAAAAAGTAGATCCTATGCAGTATCAGCAAAAAATCCAAGATATCTTTAAAGATAGAATGGCAAAGCAAGCTGGAGAAGTTAAGAAAAAAGGAACAGACTTTGTTGAAAAATTTGTTAAAGAAGGAGCTACGAAAACAGCTTCTGGTTTAGCATATAAGCATATCAAAGAAGGAACTGGTCCATCTCCAAAAGAAACTGACACGGTGAAAGTTCACTACCATGGAACCCTTATGGATGGAACTGTGTTTGATTCATCTGTAGAAAGAGGCCAGCCTGTAGAGTTTCCATTAAACAGAGTTATTCGTGGTTGGACCGAAGGTGTTCAGTTAATGAAAGTTGGTGGTAAGACAAAATTTGTAATCCCTTCTGATTTGGCCTATGGTGATACTGGTGCCCCTCCAAAAATCAAAGGTGGAGATACATTAGTATTTGAAGTTGAACTTATTGGAATTGGTGCAGCTGCCCCAGCTCAAGCTCCGGCCCAAGCACCAGCAAAGAAAAAATAATTATTAGCTAAAATTGAATAAAAAAACCTCTCGAAATGAGAGGTTTTTTTTATTCATGATTTTAAAGTTTTTTATTTTAAATCGCTTCTTTGTACCAGCAGCTTGGTCTATTTCCTATCTGGTCACCGTTTCTTTTTGAGCAAACACCTTGAAACTCATCGGTCTGTGATACTTCGTCATCGATTGCTTTATCGCATAGAGCAGCTTGAAAAAAAGTATCAAGTCTACATTGAGAAGCTGGGTGGTTGTGATCGGTTGTTTTTACAACTGATGTATCTGGTTTAGAAAAATCAACTACGCCATCACCTGACAAGTCATTAAATAGACGCCCTACAGATAAACCTGCCATTGCTGATCTTTGGCAAATGGCCACTTCTTCGTTATTTTTATAGGTTGATTTACACAGTGAAGTTACAGTCGTTGGTATATTTAATTTTTGTACGATTTGAACATTGTTGTCTTGTTGGAATAAGTTTCTTAGGCATTTCATAGTTCCAAAGTAGTCTGCTTGGCCTTCATTGGTGGCCCATGATGTTCCCATGCCCCATCTATCTGTTTTTTTCGGAGCTCCGCCGATATGATGGCCAAGTTCGTGGCACATTACAATGGCAAATCCATCAGCAGTTACTTGAGGGTGGCGTGCCAACCCTCCAAACATAGCAACGATCCATTCACCGTTTTCTTGTTTGGCATAAGCGTTTACCATTCCATCTTTCCAGTTTCTTTGAACCACTAGTTTGCCACCGGCTTTACTAATTTCACTTTTATATAATTTTTCGACTTTTGAGATGACGTCATTGAATTGTGTTTCAGTGATGCCACCTGCGTTTTTTAAGCCTACTGGAATATTCATTTTATTTTCTGGCAAAAAGCCTGTTTTTCCATGTTCATCGCAAGCGGCGGTGTTAGTTGATAGGCCTAAAATGGTTGCCATGGCCAAAATTGTTTTTTTCATATCATCCTCCGTGTAGCACTTTTTTAATAAGTGACTTCTGGCATTTTTATATGGGGCCAATGTCTTGTCTATAGTTACCCGAGTAAAATACTCCGGTGTAAGATTATGTTGGTTCTGCTAAATAAATTAGTTAAAATTAGCTGTGATAAATTGGTATTTTTGGTAAATGTAAGATGCAGTTAGGTTTTAACTTAATAATTTGGAGGCCAGGTGGGCTTAGATTTAAGCACAACTAATCAATTTTTGTTTTATTTTTATGTCCCAGCAGAGCATAAGGAAAGAGTGAAAATTGCTGTTTTTGAGGCCAGTGGTGGCAAGTATAATAATTATGACTGCTGCTCTTTTGAGTACGAAGGTGTTGGGCAATTTAGGGCCCTTGAAGGAGCAAAGCCTTTTATTGGAAATAGATCAGGTGCTACTGAGATTGTGAGGGAAGTAAAGGTTGAAATGCTTGTGAGTATGGAAAATGTTATTGCGTGCAAGGAGGCGCTGATTTCAGCGCATCCATACGAGGAAGTTGCATATGGATTTATACCTATTTATTTGTTTTAGAGCTTAAGATATATTTTTCTTGATTTGGGTGGAGTTTATTATGAACTATATTGCGAATAAATTTAGAAAAACTTTTATTTGGTTGTTTTTTATTCATTTGTTTTTTTTTCTTACGACAAGTTTTAATTTATTTGCGAAGGATAAGTTTGAGAATACGCCATCGCAGCAAGATGAGTTCTATCAAATGATTGAGGATATGAGAAAGCGTCACCAGAAAATGCTTAAGAGTTTACTTGGCAATGATCGTGATTTTGGATCGGTATTTAAAGAAATGGAAGAGATGATGAACTCGAGTGGTTTTAATGATCCATTTTTTAATGACAATAGTTCTGTGGTTGGTGAGTATGATTGGCTTGAAGATGAGAGTTCAAGAACTTTAAAGCTAAAAGTCACTCAAGTAAAGGACAAGCCACTTGAGATTAAAATAGAAAAAAAAGTGCTAAAGATTAAAGGCAATGTTGAGAGTGTTAACGAATCGCCAAGTGGTAAAAAGAAATCCATTGTATTTTTTGAAAGAACGTTTTCAATTCCAGAGGATGTTGATTCTGAAAATCCATTGTTTGAAACGAAGGAAGGAGTGTTTTTGGTAAAATTTCCCAAAATTAAAAATAAGTCCAAAGCAAAAAAATCAAGTGATTCGATAAATAACAAAAGTATCGATGATGTTCGATCCCCAGTTCCCCCGAGTGAGTCAGATGTTTCAATCTAATTATAAATAGTTGCTTGTGCCTTTACCCGATTAAAGTATTTTACTCGGCAAACCGATAGGTTAATCGAGGTTTGCTATGAAAACACATAAAATGCTTTTGCTTGGTATTTTGATTATTTATATTTCAAATATACACGCCTTACAAGAGACATATTTTAACAATACTAAGCTTGAGATTCCCATGAGGGAAAATGCCATAATCGTCTCTGATACTGGGTTTTATCCTAATAGAATAGTTGTGTTTAAAGGTGAAAAGGTAAAATTTTTCGTAACAAATATTAGTTCAGAGGCACAATGCTTTAATATTCCTGATAAAAATGTTTTCACCACAGCTCAAAAAGGAAAAATTTCAGAGGGGGAGGCGTATTTTGATAAATCTGGGGTTTTTGTTTTTAATTGCCCAAATTCTAATTTTCAAGGACGGGTAATTGTAATGGAGAAAGCAAGTGAAATGACTGAAGTAAATCGAAGAGGTTTAGCATCAGACAAAGTAAAAGTATGGAAACCCAAAGAAGAGCCTTCAGAATGGATGGAAGTTAGTCGAGAAGAGTTTAAGAAAAAGTTTGGTGATATAATGGACTTAGATTCGCAGAAATAAAACGGGAATGATAATTATATGTCTTCAGTATTTAGAGACGCCATTGACCAGTTTCTTTATCCGATAAAAGAGCATTTAGAAGATGCTGGTGTGTCGGAAGTTATGATTAATGGTCCTCATGAAATTTTCGTTGAAAAAAAAGGTCTTGTTTATAAAACTGAATCAAAATTTCATAATGAAGAAGCGCTGGTATCTGCCATGCGAGCAATTGCTCAGTCGGTTGGTAGAAGAATTGATAAAGATAATCCACGTCTTGATGCTCGGTTGCCGGACGGTTCTCGTATTCACGTTGTTCTGCCACCCATGGCAAAGAATGGTACAACGGTAGCAATTAGAAAGTTTTCAAAAGAAAAACTTACACTTAATGATTTAATTAGTTTCGGTTCTTTGTCAAAAGAAGCTGCTCGTTTTTTGGATATTTGTATTTTTCTTGGGAAAAATATAATAGTTTCTGGTGGAACTGGTTCTGGAAAAACAACAATGCTTAATGTGCTTGGTTCAAGAATTCCAAAGACTCAGCGCCTGATTATTATTGAGGATGCGGCCGAGTTACAAGTAAAGGCAGAGCATGTAGTTAATTTTGAAACGAGGAAAGCAGACCCCGAACGTGGAGTAACTGAAGTTACGATACGTGATTTGGTTATTTCGGCCATGCGATTAAGGCCTGATCGAATTATTGTAGGGGAAGTGCGTGGTGAGGAGGCCCTTGACCTTATTCAAGTTATGAACACTGGACACGATGGATCTATGGGAACCGTTCACGCAAATAATCCTGTTGATGCTTGTACCAGATTAGAAACTTTATGCTTAATGGGAGATACCAAAATACCACCCGATGCAGTTAGAAAAATGGTGGGCTCCGCGATGCAGATAATTGTCCAGTGCTCGAGATTTCATGACGGAGGAAGAAGAACCTCTCATATTTCGGAAATAACTGGAATTGATAAAAATGGAAATTACATTTCGCGAGATATTTTTAGATGGGTACAAACTGGAAAAGATCCGGAGACTGGCAAATATATTGGCGAAATGGTTCCTTGTAACTACGTACCAACATTTTTTGAAGACATTATTGTTAACAAACTACCTTTTCCAAAGAGTAATTTTTTGGCACCTGATTGGTACAATCAAAAACTTAAAGGTGAGAAAAAAGATAATAAAGATGAAGCTGCTTAAATTTATTTTTTTAATGGCAGAGATTTTTAGAGGGAGAAAGAAGCTGTTCTGTTTTTTTAGTTTTTAACTCATATTCTAAAGATTTTTTTTCAAAATGATATAATCTAAAACCAACCGTTAAAACACCAAACAGAAGAATAACAACTCCTAGAAGTTTGGGCATTTTTATTTTTAAAGGCGCCATTAATTTTTGAAATAGTTTAGGAAATAAAATCATTGAAGGTAGTGTTCCTAACCAAAAAAAGAACATTGAAAAAACTGCTCGACCTGGGTGTTCGGCACTGGCAAGACCTAATGTAGCACCATACAGAAGTCCACAGGGAAGAAAAATAGAAATGAGCCCAACAAAAAAACCTCTCCATGATACATGGATTTTTAAGATAAAATTTCTCCAAAACAGTTGGTAGAGTTTTTTTAAAAATTGAGGAGTAGGAATTTCACTAAATTCTTGGACTATTTGTTTTGTTCCCCAATAAATAAGCAGTCCTCCAATAAAGAGACTTGGAAAAATTGCAAAGAGGGGAGTTTTTAATTGTGAGTTTATAAGAGAAGATAAACTACCAGACAAAAGAGCAATAAAACTATAACTAATGAGTCTTCCTATCTGATAAAGAAAAATTTCTTTTTGATTTTGTGTGGTGGCAGTAACTAATCCTCCACACATGGCCAAACAATGTAAGCTTCCTCCTAGACCTAAAAGAAAGCTCACTACAGGCAATAAAGATAGGGCACTATTGTATTGGTCCAACAAGTGTAAATTCCTTAGTCTCGATTAATAGTCTTTCGCTCTCGTTTTCCCCATCGTATATTTCCAATGTAACAACGCGAGCACCACTAAATAAAATATTGGCAGGAAATTTAAAGAAAAATGGAATTTTCATTTCAGGGCGATCTACCTTTGTCGGTATCTTGGTCGTGACTAATTCGACCTCCGGTATATTGGTTTTATAGGTTAAGTGGTATACCTTTTCCCCTTGGTGAACAAGTTTCAAATTATACATATTTAGCACTTTCTTTTCACCACTTGTCTCCGTCGTTATTGTGTAGGGAGATGCTACGTGCCGGATAAATTGTACATCTAGGTTTCTACTTCTAAAGATCATAAAAAAGAATAAGAAGGTGAAAAGAATGGAGAATAACACATAAATAACTGAGCGGATGGTGATTTTTTTCTGTGGCTTGCCCTGCAGAAGGTTTTCTGTGGAGTATTTTATTAGTCCTTTAGGGCGATCTACTTTTTCCATGATTTCATCACATGCATCGATACATGCTGTACATGCAATACATTCAAGTTGCTGTGGGCCTCGTCGAATATCAATTCCTGTTGGACAAACTTTCACACATAAATAGCAATTAATGCAATCACCTTCGTTTTCCCTCGCGGTTGTTCCTCTTCGAGGTTCTCCTCTTTTTTGATCATAGGCAACTACCATGGAGCTATCATCCATCATAACCGATTGGATTCTTCCATACGGACACATGATGATGCAAAACTGTTCTCTGAACCAGCCAAAGTCGAATAAAATAATTGCTGTGCCTATCATGACGGCAATAAAAGCACCCCAATTATCACTTGGGTTCATTAAACTCATTTGAACTAATTCTCTAGGTCCTACAAAGTAACCAATAAACGTGTGAGTTATGTGTAGGGACAATAACGTAAATAAAGTCCACTTTGCAGTTTTTTTCCAAATTTTTTTGAATGTTAATGGCCCATCATCCAATTCTTTTCTAGCTCTTGCTCCACCTTCAATGAATTTTTCAATTCCTTGGTAAAGAGTTTGAATATAAACAGTCTGTGGGCATGCCCATCCACACCATACGCGTCCAAACACAGATGTTACGAAGGCGATAAAAAAAAGCCCTGCAACCATAGCAAAAAATATTATTAATGGTTCCATTCCGTGAAAAGTATTTCCAAAAAAAGTAAATTCACGATTGGATATATCAAGCATTAAAAGAGGTTTGCCTTTGATATAAATCCATGGCAGCACCATGAAAAGAATGATCAAAAACCAGTAAAAAGTATCTCGATACTTTTTCCAATAACCTTTGACGTCTTCTGGATATAAATATACACGATTTCCCTTCTCATCAGTGGTGGCCAAGCGTTCACCGTGAAGTTCAAATCTATTTTTAGTTTTGTGTTCGGATTTATCTTCATCCATAGAGACTCTTTATTAATTGAAATGTTTGTAGGTAAAGTTATTTTAGCTCAATTTGCCTGTTATGTTTAATGATTTCTTTTAGATAAAAAAAGGGGCCAAAAACTGGCCCCGATTATATTTATTTGTTTATTCAACAGCTTCGCCTTGAGGGTCTTTACCTGGAAGATTTTTATGGTGAAGAGACTGCACGTAGGCAACCGCTTGATAAATTTCTTCTGTTGAAAGAACTCCTCCCCAAGTTGGCATTCCATTATCGGGAACACCGTTAAATACTACAGGGTAGATCGTTTCAGGTGTTCCTTTTGCATGAAGCCAGTATTTGTCAGTTAAATTCGGGCCGATATCACCAATACCTTGTTCTTTGTGACAAGCAACGCAGTTGTTGGTAAAAACTTCTAGACCTTTTTTAACACCGTCCTCTGCCACCACTTTGTCGTAAAAAGCTTGGTCAAAGCCACCACTTTTCTTTTTTACTTCTTCTTGGATGGCCGAGATTTTTGCCCATTCTTTTTTAAACTCATCACGAAGAGTTGGCCCCCCCATGATTTGATAAAAAATAAAATATAATACCGCAAAAACTATCCCACCCCAAAATGTGAATTGCCACCAGCTTGGAAGATTGTGATCTAGTTCGTGAATTCCATCGTAGCTGTGATCAAGTAAGAGATGTTTTTCATCCTCTAGTACCTGAACGTTTTGTTCATTATTACTATTATTATCGCTCATTATTTACTCCTGAATTTGATTGGTCATCTTCAAAAGGAAGTCTTGAAGCATCTTCATAGTATGCCTTTCGCTTTGGATTCAAAGTATAAAGTGTATACCCAATGAAAACAATGAGAAAAAGAATGAGCGCTATTTCGGTTAAATAGGTCATGTCAAAATGTTTCAAGACTTCACTTTTCATAACTACTTCCCACTTAAATCTTTACCTAGACGCTGAAGATAGGCGATAAGTGAAATAATTTCTTTATCTCCCATGTCGCTAGGTACACCTTGAGCAACTAAGCCCTCAGTGATTGTTTTAGCTTGTTGAAGGGCGAGTTCGTTTGCATTGTTGATTTCCTCATTTGTATAAGGGACGCCAAGTTTTTGCATGATCTCTAACTTCTTTTGGAGTGGTTTGTAGTTAATTTTATCAGAGAACAACCATTTGTATCTTGGCATGATTGAGCCTTGAACAACTTCACGAGGGTCCCACATATGGCGGTAGTGCCACATATCAGGATATTTTCCACCAACTTTTTGAAGGTCAGGCCCAGTTCTTTTAGAACCCCATTGGAAAGGGTGATCGTAGATAGACTCAGAAGGCTCAGTAGGTTTACCGTAGCGCAATTGCTCATCAACTAATGGTCTAATCATTTGTGAATGGCACACGTAACAGCCTTCACGTAAGAAAATATCACGTCCTAAAAGCTCAAGTGGAGTATAGGGCTTTATTTCAGCACGAGCGATAACTTTTCTATAATTATAAATTGTTGGAACTAATTCAATAACTGAACCAACAAGAATTGCCAAAAGTGAAAGGATAGAGAAAAGTAGAGTTAATCCTTCTAATTTTCTATGTGGAGTGGCATTTTTTTCAATAGAAGATGAGTCCATTGCATAAGCTTCAAATTTTTCATCATCTACGGCTGATCCTTTTTGACATGTTTTAAAAAGGTTATAAACCATGATTAAAAATGAAGTTAGAACCAATGTTCCGCCAATTGCTCTTACCCAATACATTGGAACAATTTTTACAACTGTTTCAATGAAATTCGGATACACTAGTGCACCATTTTCATTTATTGCTCTCCACATTGCACCTTGAGTGAATGCAGCTGCCCACATTGATGTGATATAGAGAACTAGACCAATTGTTGCTAGCCAGAATTGTGTTTCAGCTAACTTTTTTGAATAAACTTCAGTTCTCCAGAGCCTTGTTACTAAAAAATAAAGAACAGCTGCTGTTAACATATAGTTCCAGCCAATTGTCCCTGCATGAACGTGGCCTGGTACCCAGTCTGTATAGTGACCGATCATATTTACAGATTTAATTGCTAGAAGCGGTCCTTCAAATGTTGCCATACCATAAAAAGTTACGGCAGTTGCCATCATTTTTAACACAGGATCTGTTCTGACTTTATTCCACACTCCGCGAAGAGTTAGAAGACCGTTGATCATTCCACCCCAACTAGGTGCCCAAAGAGCAACTGAGAACACCATCCCTACAGTTTGCGCCCACTCTGGTAGAGCAGTGTAGAGTAAGTGGTGCGGCCCTGCCCAAATATAGATGAAAACTAATGACCAAAAGTGAATAATCGATAAACGATATGAGTACACTGGTCTATTGGCAGCTTTTGGAACGAAGTAGTACATAAGTCCTAAAAATGGAGTAGTCAAAAAGAATGCTACTGCATTATGGCCATACCACCACTGTACAAGTGCATCTTGAACACCAGCATAGACGGAATAAGATTTAAATAGGCTTACAGGTAAAGAAAGTGAATTAAATACGTGCAAAACAGCAACTGTAATGATGGTCGCAATATAAAACCAAATGGCCACGTACATATGGCGTTCTCTGCGGTTTTTAATAGTACCAAAAAAGTTAACTGCAAAAGTAATCCAAATTACTGCAATAGCAATATCTAAAGGCCATTCTAGTTCTGCATATTCTTTTCCTTGGGTGAAACCAAGAGGAAGGGTAATTGCAGCACCTACGATAATTAATTGCCAACCCCAAAAGTGTATCCATGATAAAACATCTGAGAAAAGACGGGTTTTTAAAAGTCGCTGCGTGGAATAATAAGTTCCAGCAAAGATGGCGTTTCCGCAAAATGCGAAGATTGCGGCGTTGGTGTGCAGAGGACGCAAGCGACCAAAGGTGATCCATGGTAGATCTCCTAGGCCATTTACTTTCCAATAGGCCAATTGAAATGCGATAGTTACCCCAAATAAAAGGGCAAGTGCTCCCCAGATAATAGTGGCCCAAGTAAACCAACGTACAACTTTGTCGTTGTATGAAAAGGTTTCCAATTTGCCAGCTGGGGAATGAGAATGTGTCGAGCTCATTTTCTTTCCTTGTTACTGTTATGGTTAGTATTATTGACTACGTTATTTTTTTTATCGTCTAAAAGCATGCGAAGAGGTGGGCTATCGAGGTCATCGTATTGGCCATTATTGGTCATCCAAAAAAAGCCAAAAACAAAAAATACTGCAAGAATTATTGCAAAAGGTATCAACACCCAAATTATTTCCAAGATAAACCTCCTTTAAATACTCTGTTCAACTGAGGCGTACCGATAATGGTTGAAAAAAGTACAGTTAATGAGCTTATGGGCATAACAATAGCAGCAATGAGTGGATTAATATGGCCCATAAAAACAACTATAACTGAAACGACATTGTATGCAAGGGAGAGTAGCAGATTTCTAATGATGACTTTCATGGTTTCGTTTGAAATGGTCAACAAATTAAATAGGGGAGTGATTCCCGGAGTGGTTAAATAGACGTCAGAAGCGCGCAACGAAATATCCATTGCTCCTTGTACGGCAACACCTACGTGTGCATGGCTTAGTGCCATAGCATCATTTGCACCGTCACCAACCATGAGAGATTTGATGCCCTCTTTTTGTGATGCTGATATGATCTGGCATTTTTCTTCTGGTGAGAGCTCGTATTTAAATTCTAAATCATTTAAACCAACTTCTTTAGCAATATTTGTTACAGCAGATTTGGAATCCCCAGAAAGAAGTATAACTTCTTTTCCATATTTTTTTAGTAGCTTAATTGTTTCATATGAATCAGGTCTTAATGAATCGTTTAATTCCATTTCTAAGACTAGTACTGTATTTTTAAATAGTCCGACTCGATTTATTAAAACCTGGGAATTACTGTCTGCAGTCAAAAAATTATTCGAGGACAGAGTTTCATTTATTTTAAGCGCACGAATTTCATATCGGTCATTATTATAATTTCCAATAATGCCCTTTCCAGACATCTCGACAACATCGAAGAGTTGAACTGGTGAAATTATTTTTTTTGTAAATGCTTCGACTAAGGCACATGCCACAGGGTGTTTTGAATTCTTTTCTAGGCCTAGAATTATTGCACGGTAAAAATTCTGTTCATCATTAGATACACATGAAAAAACTTCTCGTGATAATTTAAATTTACCGAAAGTTAAGGTCCCTGTTTTATCGATATAGACGCGTGTGATTTCTGAAATTTTTTGTAAAACTTCATCATTTTTAATAATAATTCCTAAACGAGACGCCTTTGACATGGAATTAGTTAATGTCATTGGAGTTGCCAGCGCTAAGGCACATGGGCAAGTTACAATCAAAAGCGTAATCGCCAATTTTAGACCCATATGTATATTATCGTTGAGGGCATAAATGGCAAATACAGTTGTGGCCAAAATAAAAACGGCAGAAATAAAATAGCTAGAAATTTTATCAGTTAGTTGCACAATCGGGGCCCTATTTGCCCATCCGTTTTCCACGCCTTTTAATATCTTTCCTATCCTTGTTTCTTTTTTAGTTTTTAAAACTTCAATGGTGAGCTCACTTTCTAAATTTTCTGTTCCAGAATAAACAAGCGTTCCTATTGAAACTTTTTGTGGCATGCTTTCGCCATTTAGAAGAGAGACGTTCAAATAACTTTTTCCATCACGAATAATGCCGTCTACTGGAAGTAGTTCTTGGGGCGATACTTTTATGAGATCTCCAATTTCTAATTGGTCGGGGTGGATTTCTACAAACTCATTATTTCTTTTTACATAAACAGCATTATGCTCATAAAAGAAATTTAAGTCAGTGGCACTTAATCCTAGTTTCTGTATTTTTTGTAAAAAATATCTAGTAATTAGAAGAAGAAATACTAATGTTGTCAGCGAGTCTAAGTAGTTCTCATGATTGTTTCTTGAAATATTCCATATTCCATATAAAAAACCAATGATAAGCGCCATTGCAATAGGAACATCTAGGTTCATTCGTCTATTTTTTATTGCATAGTATGCTGATTGATAGAATGGATAAGCAGAGTAGGTCATCACAGGAATAGCAAAAAGCACCGTGAATATTCCAAATATTTCAGCATAGACTCCGTTGGCCCCGGAATAAATGGATATAGCATACAGCATGATATTCATCGAGCCAGCGGCGGCAATGGCCATGCGTTTTAAAAATGTCCGCTCAGATTGTTTTTCAATTATTTTTTGATCCTGATTTCTTTTTAGCGGATGAGGGCGATATCCTAATGTATGAAGTTCTCTAGCAACTTTAGAAAATTTTCCCGTAGGGGTTATGCCAATGACAGCAATTGATTTCCCCATATCGAGCCTTGAAAATGCCACATCAGGTAAAAAATCAGGTAGTTTTTCAATTAACCAAAGACATGCTAAACAATGAATTCCCTCTAAGTAAAATTCTAGTACCCGAGTATCATCAGTATTTGCAGCATATTCTTTAAGGAATACTTCATCATCCATATAGGTATACTGATTTTTTGATTGCTCAACGGGGGATCTTCGTTTTAAGGCTTCAGTGTCTTTTTTTATTTGATAGTATTCTTCCAGGCCTTTATCGTGCAAGACTTCATAAACCGTTACACATCCCGTGCAACAGAAGACAGCTCTATTTGAGTTGTTATAAGTATCCTTCAATTCTTTATCTAAAGATGAATAATAACTAACGACAACTTCTTCATCACAATGGGTGCAACGATTTCTTTCTTTGGCAAATTGCAACGGTAATGCTTCTGTACTCATTTACTTAAAGCGGTCTCACCACGTATACATCGCACGGTGAATATTTTGTTAAATAGTCAGTAAAAGATGAATGGAAAAATCCTTCGATACCATGACTACCTTGGGTTGATACAATGACCAAGTCTGTTTTGTCTTTTTTAATATATTCTAAAGCTGCTTCTTCTGGTGAGTGTACAAAAAGGCATTCTTTTTTTGCGACAATGCCTAGATCATTTTCTAGATTAGTAAGTGCTAGCTTGGTAGAATTTTCAATTTCTGGGTATTGGTCAACATTTGGAAAAACAAAAGGGGTGAACTCGGCAGTATAAACTTGAATTTCAAAAAAATGTACAAGATTAATTTCAGCATTTTTTAAAATTGGATTATTTGCTAATTTTTTTATGTTTTTAAAACATAGCTCATTTAAATCTACACAAATTGTAATTTTTTTCATGAAGCCCTCAATGTTTTGTGTTTTCTAACTTATGAATTATAGACTCTTGGAATCCAAAATTACATGAAAAAATGATAAATTGAAAATGCTGCGGAGTGACTAGGTGTTTTCGACTAGTTTTCTAAATAACATTGATAAATCGCTTCCATGGATGGCATCAATAATTTCTTGTATGGTCGATCGATCAAGAAAAATTAAGCTAGAATTTGCTTCCGTTTTTGCCTCTACTGCTACTGGTTTATTAAGCATAAGCTCTTTTAGTCCAATTAATGAACCGGACTTTAGATTGGTTTTGACTTTGCGGTTTTTGAATATACTAACAGAGCCTTCTACTACAACATAGGCCACGATGGGAGTCTGACCTTCGTAAAATAATGTTGACGGATCTTTAAAACTATTTTCTTTTAAAGCAAGGGACTTTATTTTATTAATGTGACTACGATCTAATCGTATTAAATTACTTAAATCCATAGAATAATCCTATAGGAGTATTCTATTTCATTCTCTAATAAAGATCAGTTTTTAGACAGATATTAATAATTAATATTGGCCCACTCCATCAGCTCATTTTCATTGGTGATGTAAATAGTTTTACCTTCTTGCTCAATTAAGCCAGCATCTTTAAACTCTGACATGAATCGAATGAGGGTTTCGTTGGCAGTACCAATCATGGTCGCCATTTCCTCGCGGGTAAGTTTTAAATCAATTCTAATTCTTCCAGATGGATCTTTTTCACCATGAGTTGCTTTAAGTGAAAGAAGAAGTTCAGCGAGCCTCTCTCTTACATTTTTTTGATGTAAAGAAGTCATCTTCTTTTCAGCAATTCCCATGTCTCTAGAAAGTTTATTAATAATGTTTAAAGAGACACTAGGATTTTCTTGAATAAATTTTAATATGAATTTTTTGTCGATAAAGCAGACAACTGAATCTTCCATTGCAGTTGCAGTAGCTGAATAATTATCATCGGTAAAAAGGCTTCGGTGGCCAAGTATATCGCCACCAGTAACAATGCGAACGATTGATTCTTTACCGTCAGGCCCAACTTTAGTTAGTTTGATATTGCCTTCACTTATGCAATATATGCCATAGGGATGGTTTCCTTGAACAAAAAGAGTTTGACCTTTTTTGTATGTATTGGTGACTTTATGCTGTGACACCTCTTTTAGTTCAGGGTGATCAAGATTACAAAATACACCTTCTGCTTTTGAAGTGCAGTGTTCACAAGTTGTTGGGATTTGATGGTCTCTTTTCATGGGACGCTCTTCTTAAATAGTCTTTTAGTTTTTTGTTAATATATCACACATCATGGATTAAATAGTGATAAAAATCAAGTTTTATGGACAAAGTCCAACCAGTAGGTTGGCATTATGGGCAATTTTTGGCGGCATTTAAAGCATCTTGGATGATTTCCTTAAGTTTTTCTGGTGTTAGCTTGGAGTTCTCCAAAGTTTTAAGAAATTTAAGTCTGGTAGATTCCGAAACTTTAGAAAGTGCCAAAATAAATTGTTCGAAAAGATCATCGATGGGTTTACCCCATAGTTTTATGGCGCGAGCTATTTTTATGGCCGTTGCTGAGTTATTAATGCTGTTAAGAATGGAGTTAACAATTTTTAACTCTTTTATGCTTAGGGATTTGGTGGCAATAAGAGCAGGAATTTTGGTTGCCCCCAAAGCAAGAGAGCCAGTTGCCCCGACAAGTCCAATGGCCAATTGTAGTCGTGCCTCTTTAAAGGCTACAAGAGTGTCGGTCGCCTCTTTAATACTATTTTGATCTCCGTTATTGCTAAAAATTGCTTTTTCCATTCGATCAAGTTCATTTGATTGCTCGATTGCACGCGATCCATAGTAGGCAGCGCTTGTTAATTCGGTGGCAGTTCCGACCAGTGCCGTGGTGGCAAGAATTGAGCCGCCAACTGTACCTGCAGCAATTCCAGCAGAAAGAGATCCGGTCAAAAGATACGCACCGGCCACTGTTCCTACGCCGGTTAATATCAATGCACCACTTAGAACTGCAGTACCAACAAAAAATGCCTTATCTAATTTTTCATCAAATGAATCATCACTTGAAATGCGATTAAATGAATCACAGGCAAGACCCGCGTACTCTGGATTTTTTGCCAGAATCATTCCAATCGCAAAAGGATTGGCGGCACTTAATTGATCTATGCCTTTGGCATGATCCTTTGAACCAAAAAATCCCACGCCTTCTTTTGGTAAATCGATAATTTGTTTTCGTATTTTATTGCGAGCTTCAGTTATGGCCATACTGACATCATTTTCAGCTACTACGTAGTGGGGTTCTAATTTATAAACTTTTTTCTTAATATCTTTATCTAGATCGTTATCAACTGTGCGCAAGCCTCCTGCTTTATCTTTGATTTTCTCTGTAAATAAAATAGCACCAGCACCATGACTTGCCATTTGTAAGTATGACTGCACATAGTTATTGAAATGCTGCTGATTTTCGGAGTTAATTGCTTTAGGCGAATCGTACACAATCCCTTTATCAATATTAACGGTTACTTTTTTGATCGCGGTGTTTAAAATTCCCAGTTTATTATTAAGCTCTTCTTTTGCAGATTTGATTGAATATTTTTTTTCCTCAAAAATTTCAGGAGTAATAGATTGTAGTTTTTGCTGCAATTCTGACCTGAAATTTGTGCCATATTCAAGGCACTGATCTTGTTTGTTATTGGAATTAGGAACGCAAGCCTCTTCAATGAGTTTGGAAAGATCATTTTTGGCTTCTTTGTTTACAGCAGAAAATTTTGTCGGATGAAATTTTCTTTCAAAACGATAGAGTGCTAATAGTGAATTTGTTAGAACTTGTTTTTTTATTTCTTTTTCGTATTGAGGCTGAATCAGTTTTTTCATTATTCGCGAGTTTTCTTTATAAAAATCATTGAAATTAGAAAAACCACGAAGCATTGGTGTGCATGGATTTGCTTCTTTTTCGTTCTGTAAGATGACAGTTAAAGTTCTTTTGGCCAATTGCCTCTTGTTAGATTTATCTTTTATACATGAATCAAAATGTTTTTTTACCGCAAGATAATTGGTCAATAGACTTGTACTTTTAAGAAGTGATGTATGTAGGGGAGAGTTTACAATAGCTTTATTGTTTTTATTTTTTGCTAACCATGAATTTGTTCGATTTACCCATTTTTCACCATACTTTCCAATCAGCTCTTCGTTTCCAATTCCTTTGGTCATCAAAAGATATTCACTCATTAGATTTTCAGCAACTGTTGTATGAGTGGAATTTGTTATTGAAGAGTCTGCATACACCAAGGTGTAGGGCATGATTAGAGTTGTGCTCAAAAGAATTATGAATAGTGATTGGATTTTTATTGCCATGGATTGCTAATCGGAAAAAGGATAATGATTCTAAAGAGTTAAAATGAATTTTAGGCGAATTAATAAAATCTTTAAGCTCTTGAAATAATTAAGTTATAGTGCTAAAACACGTGTTAGTGCATTTCTTCGAATTAAGGGTAAATTTCATTATGTCTCAATCTAACTTAAGGCCAGCTGATCTTTTTAAAATACTATCTTCAGAAGCAGAAAGCTATCGATCTCTGGATCAGATTGATACCCTCGTAGAGAATAACCATGATTTGGCCCCGCTTCCAATCCAACCCCTTTATTTAGCAATAAAATCCCTTCCTCCTAGTGAAGTTGCACTTTATCTTCCAAGGCTATCACTTGATCAGCGTATTGCATTTTTAGATATTGATCTATGGAAACGCGACGAACTTGATGTTGAACAATTTCAATACTGGATTGAAGCTTACACTGAGACCAGTAGTGAAGAAGTAAAATTACAATTTGTAAAAAGCGATCAATTCGCTCTATTTTTAAAAGGAAAGTTTAATATCTGGACTTTTGATGCGGAAGATCCAGAGTACCCGGATCTCGATAATTATTTTTTAACAGATGATGGGCTATTGCTTTTTGAATATGATGAGAACTATGCATACGTTCAAGAATTAAAAGATTTGATTCGTCTTTTGTACTCTGAAATTGGCGTTGAAAATGCCTATGCCTATTTATTTAAAATCGTAAGCGAAGGTTTTTTGAGTCTGCAAGAAGAAGAATTTCGTCTAAAAAAAGAGCGCCAAAGAGATATCGGA
>CAYWBR010000043.1:0-22996 GCA_964456675.1 uncultured Bacteriovorax sp.
CTATCATTTTACCCTTTGAAAAGTTTCTTTAGTTTTTCTTGTGAAAAGTATTATGAATGGTATTAACAATACAGTTGAATCTTTATCGGCTACTGTTCATGACCTGCAAAATTCGTCACAAAAAATGAATTTAGTTAGTAACGGATTAACTGATTCAGTGGAAAATCAAGTCTCTAGCATTACTGAAAGTGTTACCGCAATGGATGAGATATCAGCCACTATTAAACACAATGAGCAGTCAGCACAACATGCATCGATGTTATCTGGAAAAACGAAAAACTCTGCAGAATCAGGTCAAGAAACTGTTTCTCGTATGATTCATGAAATGCAACAAATCTCTACAAGCTATGATGATATTCATAAAAATGTCATTGTTAATGGAGAAGAGATCAAAAAAATCAGTGACGTTATTGTTCAAATTTCTAAAAAAACTGAAATCATCAATGACATCGTCTTTCAAACCAAGCTACTCTCTTTTAATGCTGCAGTCGAAGCCGCCCGTGCAGGTGAAAGCGGTAAGGGCTTTGCTGTCGTTGCAGAAGAAGTTGGAAAACTAGCAAGCATGTCTGGTCAATCGGCCAGTGAAATAAATCAAATTCTTGTTAACTCTCAAAATCAAGTAAAAGAAATTGCCGAAACTACTACTAAAAATATTTTAAATATCGTAGATCTTGGCCGCGAAAAAGTTTTAAATGGCAATACTGTCGCCAGCCAATGTTTAGATGAATTATCTCAAATTATTAACTGTGTGAATGAACAAAATGAATCCGTAAATCAAATAACCCAAGCAATTAAAGAACAATCGGCCGGCGTTGATGAAGTTAATAAAGCATTAAAAGCTCTAAATGATGACACCAATAACTCGGTTGATATGTCTGCAAAATCAAAAGAGGCCTCTGAAAACTTACGAGTACAATCTCATAAATTAAGAGAAGCCATTCAAAGTTTAAGAAAAATGCTAGGTTCTAAAAAAAGTTACGATGCTCCACCAATGAAATAAACTAAACTTAAACCTCTAGCTAATTAGTTAGAGGTTTTATTTTTTAGGTTAGTTAATAGCACTCTTTCAACTCCACCTTTATAGACAATCGAAGAAGTATCTAGAATACTAAATCCCATCTTTTGAACGATTGCCTCTCCATTTGCCATTACTGCCAACACTCTTACTGTTTTACCATTTTTAATTGAATCTGTATCTACTTGCAGTTCGGCAAGCTCACCTTTTTTAAAACCGTCTAATTCAACTACTTCTGCGACAACATCTTCAACATTGTTTATTATAAAATCAAATCTGGCAGGAGTGTTGTAGCCGGCCAAATTATCATTTTCGTATGATTTACAGCCAACATATGCTTTTTTGTTTTCGAATAAATAAAATACCTGGCACACTCTTTCAATTACTTCCGTTTTTGAATGGGCGACATATGTTTTTGCAATAATAACCTCACCAGCACGTACATTGGCGATTTCATTTTGAGTTGCCGGCACATAATCTGCCATTAAAATTGTTTCCCTTTTTCCTGTTTCATAATTAAAGAATACATTTGTTTTCCCGTCTTCCGACAAATCCCATCCACCTAGCTCAATAATTTGGTTAGAGTCTTTGTGTATGAACTTATTCAATTTACTTACCCATTCCCGGCCATAAGACATTTGAAATGCCGAAAACAACAGTGCGAATGTGATTACTTGTTTCATTTGTATCTCCCTTGACCGTTTAAAAGTATATGCTTATCCATCGTAGCAGTTCTTTTTGTGAAATTGGGAAGACCCTGTCTTTTTTTCTAGGCCGTATAGAAAATAGGCAGTATGTTTTTACAGTTTTCAATCAGTTACCCCATACCATTTGTGGCGGTTTAGGTTTATACTTTAGTACATGAAAAATGAGATCCTGGTAGATATCAAAAAAAACAGATGGAATTTTAAAATTATCATCAAAATCATGACAAAAATATCATTAGCATTTTTGGCCATAAGCCTATTTAGTGTTATTTTTTTTCGATTTGTACCTGTTCCGCTTACTCCATTAATGGTTATAAAAAGTGTTGGTTCAGTTTTTTCTGAGAAAAAAATAGGGATAAATCATGACTGGGTTTCAATTGACCAAATTTCAAAATCAATGCAAAAATCTGTCATCAAAGCTGAAGATTACCGATTTTATCAGCATAATGGGTTTGATTTCGAAGCTATACAAAAAGCCATTGAGTATAATAAGCGCCATAAGAAAAAAATTGGAGCATCCACGATTTCGCAACAAACAGCAAAAAATGTTTTTTTATGGCCATCACGTTCATGGATAAGAAAAGGGCTAGAAGCGTATTTCACGATATTAATAGAATTAGTTTGGCCTAAGCAAAGAATTTTAGAAGTTTATCTTAACGTCATTGAGCTTGGACCTGGTATATATGGAGTTGAAGCAGCATCGTTAAAATTTTTTAAAAAGCCGGCTAAAAAATTAAACAACTCTGAAGCGTCCTTAATGGCGGCAGTTCTTCCAAACCCGATTAAATTTAAAATCGATAAACCATCTAAATATGTTCTTAGACGCCAACGAAAAATTTTAGGAACAAAAATTGCCAAATCTAATCCAGAAATAGAAAAACCATCTATCACTGAATTTCTAGAAATCAAATTTGACCAAGACGATAATGAAAGTACAGGTGATAAACAAAACAACTCATCATCTAGCAATCCTGTCGATAGTATTGAAACGAAGACGGAAGAATTTGATAGTAAGCCAGTTGAGGACGCTGTTATTAATTAAATATCGTACAAAACTAATCTACATTCGCTATCTGTTATTTAAAGGATCACAGAATACTAAATTCGTCAATATAAAATGAAGATTACTTATCAATTAAAAGAAAAAATCTAAGTTTAAACTATAGCTAAAATAATGATACAATACCTCTTTGTTAACCAAATAAGACCAAAGAATTAAAATGAACGATGAGCGAATTTTCACGTTACCTGAAACTGTTGTAGAAGAATCAAAAAAATATTTCTCTACTTTAGTATTGCAAAGCTCTATGAAGTTTATTCGACAATCACGCGTATCCATTTCCTTTAAAAAAGGCACGCTTGATACCTACTATATCGTCTCAGGTATCGTCAAAGATGATAGGACCCACGAGTGTAAAATTTCTTTTAAAACTAGATTAATTGGGACCAGTGAAAATCCACTAGCAACAAATTGCGATTGCAATCTTTGGAGCAATGAAAAGCACTGTCCCCACTCAGCCGCACTTTTTATTACGTATCATCTACAGACATGGCTTGAAGAAAACACGGAAGAGCACAATGGCTCAGACACCCCTCCTGTTGCGTTTGCTGGTGGACTAGGAGTTAATGTTCAAGAGTATGGGACATTAATCTTGAGCCCAAACCAACTGGTGGGGGCACCTGCTGGCTCAACCTATTCAAGTTTACAGTATTTACTTCATCACAAAAAAATTGTTCCATTCCCTATTCCTTATTCGTTTCACGGCAAACTCATCCTCTATTATAACGAGAGCAATGGTTTAAGATTTAAGTACCAAACAAATGAGAATGCTATCCATTATGAAATTTCACTATTCGAGAATCTATATGTTTTTGATTGGAAGACCGGAAAGGCATATCACTTACCTCAAGACGTAAAGCAATTAGTTGCACGAATTAGAAATAATCAATATAGCTTGTCGATCAATGAACTCCTTCAATCTATTTTAGAACTAAACTTAGTGAACATTGTAAGCATACATATTGGTGATGAAGATATTTTTAATTTGCCTAAGATATACCCTCGTTCAAGAGTTAGCCTTACCCCAGGTGAAAAAAAATCTCTACTCGATTTTAAACTTGAATTTTTCGATGATAATGATCGCTTGCTTGAAGCTCCAGAATTTTTAACTCAATTAACTTTCGGACAAGGAACTCTTAGTAGCTTTCGAAAAAAGAATGAAGCCTATGATTTTTTAAATGGCTTAATCGAAACTTTTCGCCAGCATAGTGACCATTACAAAAAACACTTATTGACGACATCAAAGCGTCTTAAATTAATTCAATTGATTGACTTTTTCATGAAAAATGAGGAGACAATAATTTTTGACCACACACTGAGGTCTTTAATTGTCTATAATAATTATTTTTTAAAAAATTTTCTAGTTAATCTATATGAGAAATTTTCTGAGCAAGTATTTCGTTTTGCCTACTATGAAAGTGAACTAAAAGATCTTTCGTACAAGTTAGCACCTCAACAATTATTTGAAGGCTTACAGGAATTTAACCGATTTGCTGAGCAACATTCATTGCCAATATTCTATGATAGACAAGAAATTTCAAAGTGGAATTCTAGAATTAAGTTTGAAAGACGTTCATCAACTACTAAATGGTTTGATTTAGAACTCTCCATGTCAGAAGAAGATTGGACGATCATCAAACAAGCCAATATCGAGTCTGGCCTTGTTTTAACAAAAAAAGGGCTAATACTTTTAACAAGCGAACAACGTGATCTTGTTCGACTCATGCAAAAATATACAAAATACGAAGGAACAGAGAAAGAGCAAAATGTCGAAGATCTAGAATCTCGACTAAAAAGATTTGTGTTACCTTTTAATAAGGCCCGTATTTTTGAACTTTTTGAATTGCGAAAAATTGGAATAGATGGGGCCCTAACCGAAGAAGAACTAAAACTATGTGAAAGGCTCGCGACATTAACTGAACTTCCTAAATACGACCTACCAATTGAATTAACTGCGACACTAAGACCTTACCAAGAAACAGGCTATCATTGGTTGCGTTTTTTACACGAATCAAAACTCGGTGCTTGCCTTGCGGACGATATGGGCTTAGGGAAAACCTTGCAGACCATTGCCTTTCTCCAGAGTATATATAGTCAGATTGATCGTGTTTTAATCGTTTGTCCGGTTACTATTTTGCTTAATTGGGAAAATGAGATTAAAAAATTCTCAAATATGAAGCACTATATATACCATGGTGGCTCAAGAGAATTCCCGGCCGACACAAAAATCATTTTGACCAGCTATGGAGTTATGAAACGAGAAACAGAAGACGTGTTTTCTCAGTTTAATTTCGATATACTTATCTTAGACGAAGTTCAACATCTAAAAAATATCCGATCTCTTGGAGCATTTAGTGCCAGAAAAATCAATGCAGATTTTAGGATTTGCTTAACTGGTACCCCTGTTGAGAACGATTTATCTGAATTTTATAATATCCTGGACTTGTCTGTTCCTGGGATTTGGGGTGATTTGCAATTCATTCGTACAACATCAAACACAAAATCAAGAATGATTGCCAGAAAAACAGCTAGCCCATTTATTTTAAGAAGAACCAAAGCGCAAGTTCTTCATGATCTACCACCTAAAATTGAAAATAATCAATTCATAGAATTTACTTCGGAAGAAAAACAATTTTATGAAAATAATATGGCCAATATTAAAAAAAGAATATCTGTTGCTCAATCAACTTCTAAATATGGTGAAATTTTACGAGGCCTACTTCAGCTTCGTCAAAATTGTCTATGGCAACAAAAAGGTGATTCAATCAATTATAAACAGATTAACTCTTCCAAAATTGAGTTTTTGCTCGAAACATTAGAATCAATTTTAGAAGAAGGGCACCAGGCAATCATATTTTCTCAATTTACTACTTATCTAGATATTATCCAAAACTACATTAGAGAAAAACATTGGAAATTTTCTCGAATAGATGGAACTCAATCCATCAACAAGCGGCAGGAACAGGTAGAATTATTTCAAAAAGGTGATAATCCCGTATTTCTTATTTCCCTCAAAGCAGGGGGAGTCGGATTAAATCTTACTGCCGCAAGCTTTGTATTTATAATGGATCCTTGGTGGAATCCAGCAGTAGAACAACAGGCAATAGATCGAGCGCACCGAATCGGACAGCAGAACACGCTCACTGTTTATCGCCCTATCATAAAAGGATCAGTGGAAGAAAAAGTATTACTTTTGCAAGAGCAGAAAAAGCAATTATTCCAAGACTTACTTGCCACTGATAATGACGATGTATTTAGTGGAAAACTATCGATGAAAGATTTTGAAATGATATTGAGTTAGAAGGATTGATAATATGAATAAGTTATTTGGCCCTCGCCTATCAACTTTGTACCGAACAATTATATTTTATCTGTTAACTTTTTCCATTTTTCGAGTAGTTTTATTTTTTATTTTTTCAAAAGATCTAGGTGATACAAAAATCAAATTTGTATTTGAAGCTTTATTCTTAGGTATTAGATTTGACTTTCGCCTAATTTCATTTTTATTGATCCCAAGTATTGTTATTTTTAGTTTGCCAATCTTGGCCAAGCGATGGAAAAACATCCATATAACCTTACATACAATATTTGTTTTTATTTTAGCTTCAATTTATATCACAGATGCAGCCTACTATGGATATTTGAAATCTAGAATAAATTCTACAATTATTCAGTTTTTCAAAAATCCTTTAATTTCTATGCAAATGGTTCAAGAATCTTACCCATGGCAAGCTTTTGTCCTTCTAACTTTGCTTATTACGATTCTTACATATTTTATATTTAAAAAATTTGTTGTAAAAAAAATAGACCTGATTGAAGTTGGTACTTTTAAAAAATCAATCCCAGGTATTTTAGTGTTTACTGTAATATGGGCTTGGGGGTTTTACGGTAGCTTTAAGGCCTACCCGTTGCGCTGGTCAGAAGCGTTCAATTCTCCAAATTCTTTCACTTCCAACTTGGGACTAAATCCTATTCTCTATTTATTTGAAACCTACAGCTTCCGCAATGCTGATTACAATGAAGAAGAAGTGAGAAAACATTATAGTCGTGTTGCAAATTTTTTAGGGGTAAAAAACTTAGACGAAAAAAATTTAAATTTAGTGAGAGAATTTGCTGAAATTCCAGAAAGAAGAATTGCAAAACCAAATATTGTTGTTGTCATCATGGAATCCATGGCCTACTACAAAACTGGCATTGGTGGCTCAGCTGTAAACCCAACACCCTATCTGGATAAATTAGCCAAAGATTCATTATTTTTTAAAAACTTTTATACTCCTACTGTAGCGACTGCGAGATCTGTTTTTGCTGCTATCACTTCTCTTCCCGACGTCAGTAAAGTAAAAACAGGTACACGCAATCCTTTTATTGTTAATCAACATACCAATATTGCAAACTTAGTTGATCATGAGAAATATTATTTTTTAGGTGGTTCTGCTAATTGGGGTAATATTCGAGGTATTTTAAGCCACAATATTCCTGAATTAAAAATTTTTGAGGAGGGATCCTATACTTCACCAAGAGTTGATGTCTGGGGAATTTCTGATTTAGATCTTTTTAAAGAAGCAAACAATATTTTAAAAACACAGACTTCTGATAAACCATTTTTTGCCATCGTTCAGAGTGCCGGTTTTCATAGACCATACACGATTCCAACCAATGCAGATAATTTTAAAATCTTAACCGAATCGCAAGTAAATATTGAGAATATTAAAAAATACGGTTTTGAATCTCTAGAAGAATACAATGCGATGAGATTGCAGGATTATAGTCTGGGTCGATTTATTGAAATGGCCAAACAGGAAAAGTACTTTAAAAATACTATTTTTATCATATTTGGTGATCATGGCCTTCCAGCAAACAATGCTCCTAACGTACCTGATTGGCAAAAAGGTCTTGCTAACGGTTATCACGTTCCTCTTCTTATTTATTCGCCAAAATTTATCGTACCAAAAATCGATGAACGAATTGCTTCTGAAATGGACATTATGCCTTCTGTTGCTTCTATTGCTGGAGTACCTTACAAAACCAGAGCGCTTGGGCGAGATCTTTTTAATCCCGATCTAGACCAATATCGGGCAGCTTTTAGTTATAATTGGTATTCCCCTTATCAGATCTCTTTAATAGATAAAGATTTTTACTTTGAAATGATTCCAAGTACAGACAATGGAACTTTGAAGAAATGGAACTCAATTAATCCTGATCAGGAATACAGAGAACTCGAACCAGAAAGATATCAGGAAATGAAAAATTTAACGATGGGACTATATGAAACATCAAAGTATCTGATCCATCATAATCAAAAAATTCCATAACTGTTTATTGAACTTCTTCGGTCTTAAAGCGTAGATCGAAAATTTTTAACAAAAGTGCTTCGGCTTGTTCCCAAGATCCACAGCACTCAGGCGACAAAGCAACTGTAATAAGTGCAATTGAGCCCGATGCAATTGCTTTTTTTATAATAGTTATGAATGCATCAATATATTCATCACTAAAAATCATTAGTTTATCAGGCTGCGGTGTAAAAAAATAATCGAGATCTAAGTTTAATATCCATCTATTGGTGTTAAAAAATATTCTTTCTCCAATATAGTCATTCATAAATTTAATTAACTCATGTGGAAGAATGTCACGATTAAGTGTTTGAGTGGAACCCATTTTATGAGTAGCTGAAAAAGTGTTTTTAAAATCAACAATAGAAGGATAAGAATTTAAGAAAAATGCCAAATAATTGTCCCATCTAATTAGTGGAACATTATACTCGCGATCCCAATATTTTCTATAATCGCTTAAGCTTAATGCGCAAAAATCGATTGCATCTGCCTTTACTTGATCAATCCCTTTGGTAGATAAATCCGGATGAGCATCAATATGTAAAAAATTAAACGATTCTGTTAAGTTTTGAGATTTAATAAAATTTAGCCAACACCACATTGCCAATCGATGATTATCCATCACATATATTGGAAACTTAGCATCTTGGTAGAGTAAATGATCATTTGTTGGACCCGAAAATCCCCTTTGAACAAACGGTATTAAATGCATTTAAATTTCCTTAAAAATATCACTTGAATCTAGATTATCACCATTTACAATAGATGTATATTTTATGAATTTTTGACTTGAGATTTTTGCATGCAAAAAGCCTTATTAGTATTTCTCATTTTTATTTCTTTTTCGGTTTATTCTAATACGCTAGGAAGCCCAGATCGACCAATTGTCATTGCCCTAGTTCCCGGTCAAGACGTGAAAAAGCTCATGCAGAATGGCAGAGTATTAGAAGAATATTTAAACAAAAATTTGGGAATAAATTTTAAAGTCCTGGTACCTCAAAGTTTTATTGCGGTGGTTGAATCCTTAGGAACGGAACGGGTAGATTTCGCAATTATGAATTCCTTTGGATATATTTTGGCCAATGAAAAATATGGTGCCGAAGCATTTCTCATGGGTTCATTTCAAGGCCGAAATGAATACTGGGGACAGATAATTGCTAGAACTGATGGGCCAAAAAATATGCAAGAACTTAATGGTAAAACCTTTGCTTTTGTAGATCCGGCATCAACATCAGGCTATCTACTGGCACAAAAAGCGCTTATAGAGGATAAAGTTAAAATCAAAGATCATATTTATGCAGGAAAGCACGATGCAGTTGTCTCCATGGTCTATCAGGGAAGAGTCGCAGCAGGTGCGACCTATCACACTCTTCCTGTAAATGGAATACCGCAAGACGCTAGGAAACTTGTGGCAACTCAATATCCCGATGTTTGGAATAAAATAAAAATTTTAAAAGTGACTGGGCCCATACCAAACGACCCTGTGGTCTTTAGAAAAAACTTTGATAAAGAGTTGCGTGAAAATATCATTAAAACAATAAAGCTATTTGTAAAAACCCCCACTGGTCGCGACACAATGATGAACCTATATCATATGGATGATCTCATAGATGCTAAAAATAGCGATTGGGATTCTCTTCGATTAATTTTAAAAGAAATCAATAAGACAGCAAACGATTTCATTAAAAAATGAGCCTAAATATTAAGACTATGATATAGTCACCAAGACAATAAAACTTATGTGTAAAACTTCTTTCCTCAAAAGGAAATTATATGAAAGTCATAGAGCATCTTGAAAAGGCAAAAGGAAAAACCCCTCTATTTAGCTACGAAATTGTGCCACCACCTCGAGGTAGAACGGTTCAAGATATTATTGACATTGTTTCAACGTTAAAACCTCTAAATCCACCTTGGATTGATGTCACGGCACATGCGTCTGAAGCCTATTACCATGAAAAAGAAGATGGCAGCATTGAGCGAAAAATTTACAAGAAACGCCCTGGCACAATCGGTATTTGTGGAATTATACAAAATCGATTTGGCATTGATACCGTAGCGCATTTGCTGAGTTTAGGTTTTACTCGTGAAGAAACTGAAGATGCTATAATAGAGCTGAATTATTTGGGAATTCATAATGTGTTAGCACTAAGAGGTGATGGCTCAAACTATAAAAAAGTAATTGCCAAAGATCGCAGCGAAAATCATTTCGCCTCAGAACTTGTTGAACAAATCCATTCAATCAATCAAGGAAAATTTTTAGAAAATACTTCTGAATGCCAACCGTTCAACATAGGTATTGGTGTTGCAGGCTATCCGGAAAAACACTTCGAAGCACCTAATCTTAAATTAGATATATTAAATTTAAAAAGAAAAGTTGATGCTGGAGCAGATTACGTTGTTACTCAAATGTTTTTTGATAATAAAAAATATTTTGACTTTGTTTCTCAATGCCGCGAAGTTGGCATCACTGTTCCAATTATTCCTGGTTTAAAAGTAATAAAAAATATCAACCAATTAACTAATTTACCTAAAAATTTTTATATAGATCTTCCTGATGAGCTTGTTGACTCCATCACTAAAGACCCCAAAAATGCCCAAATTATTGGCAAAGAATGGGCAATGAAGCAAACAGCAGGCCTTCTTGATGCAGGAGTACCTTGCGTGCATTTCTACATTATGAATGATACTGAAACAATTGTTGATATAGTTAAAAAATTTCAAAAATAAAAAAAGCGATTTATATGTTAAAAGAATCTCAAAATCTGGTTGAACTTAAAGAACGTTTAAAAAATGAAATTCTCATCATCGATGGTGCTATGGGAACGATGATTCAAACCTATAAATTAAGCGAAGAAGATTTTAGAGGTGATCATTTCCCTACCCCCTCAAAGGACTTAAAGGGAAATAACGATCTTTTGGTCTTTACACGTCCAGAAATTATAAAGGCAATTCACACCCAATATCTTGAAGCGGGTGCAGACATTATCGAGACTAATACGTTCTCCGGGACACGAATAGCTCAGAAAGACTATGAACTCGAAAGCATAGTTTATGATTTAAATTTTACAGCAGCAAAAATCGCCAAAGAAGCAGCACTTGATTTCATGGCACGTAATCCAGGTAAAAAAGTATATGTGGCCGGCGCTCTTGGCCCGACAAATCGAACAGCTTCTATTTCTCCAGACGTAAATAATCCAGGATTTCGTGCCGTAACATTTGATGAATTAAAAGATAACTACTACGAACAAGCAAAGGCTTTAATCGCTGGGGGCGTAGACATTCTTTTGCCAGAAACTACTTTTGATACATTGAATATCAAGGCATGTTTATTTGCTATTCAAATGATCGAAGAAGAATTAGGTGAAAAGCTTCCACTCATGATTTCAGTTACAATCACTGATCAATCAGGGAGAACTTTATCGGGACAAACTGTTGAAGCTTTTTGGAATTCAGTGTCACACAGTAATCCTTTAAGCGTCGGTATCAATTGTGCCCTTGGGGCAAAAGAAATGCGCCCTTACTTAGAGGAGCTTTCACAAATTGCAGATTGCTTCATCAGTTGTTATCCAAATGCAGGTCTTCCAAACCCATTAAGCCCCACTGGATATGACGAAACCCCAATGATGACTGCAAAATTTATAAGTGAATTTGCTGATCAAAAAATTGTAAATCTAGTTGGTGGATGCTGTGGTACAACGCCAGCACACATTAAGGCCATTAGTGATAAATTAAAAAATCGAGAAGCAAGAAAACTTCCACGAATTGAATTTTCCACGAAACTATCAGGTCTTGAACCCTTAAACTTAGAAAAAGCTAGTAGGACCAATAAACCATTCTACATGATAGGCGAAAGAACAAATGTAACCGGGTCGCCATTATTTGCTAAATTAATCAAAGCTTCAAATTTCGAAGAAGCCTTGGCCGTTGCTCGCCAGCAAGTGGAAAATGGTGCAAACATAATAGACATTAATTTTGATGAGGGCTTATTGGATTCCTCTTCATGTATGACATATTTTTTAAACTTAATCGCATCTGAACCAGATATTGCAAAAGTTCCTATTATGATTGATTCTTCAAAATGGGAAGTCATTGAAGCCGGATTAAAATGTTTGCAAGGAAAAGGAATCGTTAATTCTATTTCGTTAAAAGAAGGTGAAAAGCAATTTTTAGAACACGCTAGTCTATGTAAAAAATATGGCGCCGCCGTTGTCGTTATGGCATTTGATGAAAAAGGCCAGGCGGTAACAAAAGAAGATAAGGTTAAAATTTGTAAACGTGCATATGATTTATTAACAAAGAAACTTGATTTTAATCCTTGTGATATCATTTTTGATTGTAATATTTTAACAGTCGCAACTGGCATTGATGAACACAACAATTATGCAGTTAATTTTATTGAAGCGATTAGAGAGATTAAAATACTTTGCCCTGGAGCACTCACTTCTGGAGGTGTCTCAAACCTGTCATTTGCATTTAGAGGAAATAACATTGTACGCGAAGCCATGCATTCTGTTTTTTTATACCATGCTATTCAAGCAGGATTAGATATGGGGATTGTTAACGCAGGAATGTTGGCCGTTTATGACGATATCAACTTAGAGCTAAGAGATAAGTGTGAAGCAGTAATCTTAAACACTCATGACAATGCCACCGAGGAACTTATTCTGCTCGCTTCAAAACTAAAAGATGATAAATCAGAAAAAAAGGAACATATAGAAGAATGGCGTTCATTCCCACTGAATGAACGTATTTCCCATGCACTCGTAAAAGGGATTGACTCACACATAGAAGAAGACACCGAAGAAGCCCGGCAAAAATTAGGCCGACCTCTCTATGTCATTGAAGGCCCCTTGATGGATGGAATGAAGGTCGTTGGTACGCTTTTTGGAGAGGGAAAAATGTTTCTTCCCCAAGTTGTGAAATCCGCAAGAGTAATGAAAAAAGCTGTTGCCTATTTGCAGCCATACATGGAAGAAGAAAAGAAAAACTCTCCACATGCACTTAATAACCAAGGCGTTTTTGTCATTGCAACAGTTAAAGGTGACGTTCACGACATTGGAAAAAATATTGTAGCAGTTGTGCTTGCATGCAATGGATATAAAGTTATCGACCTTGGGGTAATGGTACATATAAAAGATATTGTAGCTGCGATTGAAACACATAAGGCCAACTACGTCGGATTATCTGGACTAATCACTCCTTCTCTTGATGAAATGATTGTAAATGTAAAAGAGTTTGAACGTCTTGGTTTAAAAATCCCAGTATTCATCGGGGGAGCAACAACTTCAAAGGCCCACACTGCAATAAAAATCGCTGATCACTATTCAGGGCCAATTGCCCACACACTCGATGCAAGCCAAATAGTAGAAGTACTAAATCGTTTTTCAACGCCTGAAAAGTCTAAAATTTTCCATGCCGAATTAAAAGCAATTTATCAGAAACTTAAAGAGCGACACGAGTTAGCACAAGGATCTCGTTCTGAATTACTCACATTGGAAGTGGCGCGAGCAAATCAAGCGAAATTAGTATTTAATCAATCTAGCATTTGCGCACCTAAAAAAATTGGCGTTTTTTCCCACGAAGCAAACTTAAGAGAGCTTGTCGATTATATCGATTGGTCACCATTTTTTTGGACTTGGGATTTGAAAGGAAAATTTCCTCAAATTCTAAACCATAAAACTCAGGGTGAAGAAGCTTCAAAAATATATAAAGATGCAAGGTCGATGATCGAAAAAATTATTAGCGAAAACTTATTTAAGCCAAAGGCCGTTTTTGGTATATGGAGGGCTTATCGCAATAATGATGATGTCATTTTACTTGATAAAGACAATAATTGTGTTGAAACTCTTAATTTCTTAAGGCAGCAAAAACCAAAAGAAAGTGAAGACCAAAATTCATATTGTTTGGCAGATTTTATTTCACCAAATAAAAATGACAACGACACCATTGGTGCATTTGTCGTTACAGCAGGAAAGGAAGTTGAGAATGTAGCAAAGGCCTATGAGTCAAAAGGCGATGACTATAATTCAATAATGATCAAGGCACTGGGAGATCGATTTGCTGAAGCCTATGCCGAGTATCTTCACAAAATATACCGATCACTTTTTGATTTTGGCATAAAGGAAGAGTTAAGTTTAGAAGATTTGATCCAAGAAAAATATCGTGGAATCAGACCAGCACCTGGTTATCCCTCATGTCCAGACCACACTGAAAAATTAAAACTGTGGAAGCTTTTAAATGTTGATCATGCTATAAATGTGAACTTGACAGAAAGCATGGCCATGACCCCAGCTAGCTCTGTTAGCGGTTACTATTTTAACCATCCCAATGCTAAATATTTTAATGTGGGAAATATTGGCCTTGATCAAATTCAAGACTATGCAGAAAGAAAAAAAATGAGTCTTGAATCTATTGAAAAGTGGTTATCGCCAAATTTAAGTTATAAATAAGAGTGAATGATGACTTGGGATGAAGCGCTTAATTTTGCACGCTCTACTTTAAATGAAAAACTCTTAACCGATAAAGAGATGCAAAAACTACATAATAATTCTCAATCTGTAGAACATTTTGTTCTTATCATTCAGCTTCTCTACCAAGATTCAAAAGAGCGCGCTCCTGGTGTTCGTGGCATTGATTACTTTTTTTATACAGTTGATAGATCGGTATATAATTTAAATTCTTGGATTGATGGTATTTTCGTTTTTCAAAATTGGCTTAAAAAATTTGATCGAAAAACGGATTTTAGAAAAATGCTTGGCTATCTTCAATGTTGTGAAGAATCACCAGAAGTAAAAGATACAAGGATTTTTTTCAAAGATCTTATTCAAGCTATGTTAGAAGAGCATGGCTATTTAGGATAATGGCCCTATAGCGTAAAATTTTTTATTTCTTCTTTGTAGTTTAAATTTTTAATCCACTGCTTTGGTATTTCTGATTCACCATAAAATGCCCCCATTAGTGAACCAAGAACTGCAGCCGTTGTATCGCTATCATTTCCTCTATTAATTATATGTATCACTGCATTTTCAAAAGACTCGAAATGATAAAATCCCCAATAAGCAGACAACAACGTATCAAATGCCCGACCACCATTAGTTACTTCATTCCATTTCATAGTGGGAATTTTTGAAAATATTTTTGTAAGTTCAGAATTAAACTTATCCAACTCACTCAACACAAATTCAAAAACCTCGATTTTACTAGATTTAGAATAAAGAATTTTACTTAATGAAAGAACTAACACCTCGTCCATTAGAAGACATTCTGGATGTGCGTGAGTTGAAGCAGTCTGAATATTAATTATTTTTTTAAAATCATCATCTAATAAAAATGGTGCGAGTAGCGCTAAGGGAGCTGCGCGCATCAAAGAGCCATTCGTATTGGAGTTGTCTTCGTTCACTCCACTTTCAAAAATACTTTTTCCCTCTACTAGTTTATTCATGGCCTTCTTTGTTGTATTACCGACATCTTTTGGACCCAACTCAAACCATTTTATAAATTCATACCTTAACATTTCAAAATCTAGTTTCTTATTTTTAGAAATTGAACGCAAAAGACAAATCATTAAATCTGTATCATCAGAACCAACACCAATGGCAAAATCAAATTCACCGCCACCAAGCATTTCGGTTTGCCATTTATTTTTATCTTCAACAGCTGGTTGAAACTCTAAAGTTACCCCCATAGCGTCTCCAGCATGTAACCCTAGAAGCATTCCTCTTTCAAAAGCATTTAAATTACTCATTTAATACAAATCCTATATGTTAATTTCAAGCCGATACTCAAAGCTCATCGATTCGTTTGGGCACAAAATATTGACACCTTCTTTCTGAAAAAAGTCACGATTTACGTTGGACACATCAGCAACTCCCCACCATGGTTCAAGACAAAGAAATAAAATCTCACTTTCCACTTTCGACCATACACCAAAATACGGAAGATTTGAAAAATGCATAGTCAAAATTAATTCATTAGAATTATCGCCATCATATAATTTTACCCATGAAGATTTTAAATTTTTAAAAATAAGGGCATCGTTTTTAAAACTATCTGGTTTTAAATCCAATATATTTTTAGCCTGATACATTTTAGAAAAATCTACGAGTCCATTGCTAAGTAAATAAAATCCTTCTTCTTTTTTTTCAAATTCAATTTTTATTAAATTTCTATTTTTAACATTAAATCCAGGATGGGCACCAATAGAAAATGGCATAATTTCCTGGGATATATTTTTAACTTCATAGTTGATTATCACAGTATTTTTATCAAGTTGATATTTGGTATTTAAGGCAAAATCATACGGATACATTGATTTAGTTTCATTTGTGGATAAAAGCTCATAGTGCCCCTCTCCAATTTTTTGGTGTATCAAATCTCTAGCAAACCCATGTTGATTTAGTTTGTACACTTTCCCATCAATGAAGTAAGTATCACCTGCAAGTTTACCCACAACAGGAAAAAGAACTGGCGCATGTCGTGCCCAAATTTTTTGATCTGCATGCCAAATTAATTCATGGTCTTTTGATTTAATAATAATAGAGCTTAATTCTGCACCTTTTTCACTTATCTTTAATTTCAAATATTCATTTTCCATTCATTCACCATTTTTGTGCTAAAATCTAGCTAATACTATCTTGTCACAGGAACTGAGGCCTTAAAAGCAATATGAATAAAACAACTGGAATTGGCTCACTTCCATTCACAGACATTGATCTTGCGTTAAAATTTAGCCTAGAGCATGATTTAGCTTTTGTTCCCGAGCTTACGAAATTAAATGAACAGATGTTTACTAGAAATAAAGAAATACTAGTGAAGGCAAGTGAACTTTTATCAAATAAAAAACTTAAAAATCAAATCATGGGGCCTGCTACTTTTGAAAAATTAACAGGAAAAGGGATTATTGAGTATCAAGATTATTTTTTAAAAACTCTAAGTGAGCACAGAGAGCTAAAGAGCGCCTATCAACTAGATTTATATCTGCAAATTGATGAGCCTGTTTTGTTAACTTCAAACAATTATCGTCTACAATACCTACAATTACTGGAGAAGATGGAAAAGAACGACATCAACCCCATATTTCACACCTGTCAAAAAATAACTTGTGACTACACTTTCCCCGATTGGAATAAGCCATATTTGGCCATAGACGTTCAACTTAATCCTAATTACATAAATCATCCCCTGCTACTTATAGAAGGCTATGATCCTAGGATTACCAATAAAAAAAGTAATGCCGAATACAGCTCGTTTACATGTGGTTATGGGCTTTTAACTGAAAAAGAAATTTATGAGATAAAAAAGCTATTTTAAAAAATGCAAAAAAAAAGCCACCCTTACGGATGGCTTTTTTTATGTCACACGCTATTTGCGGTAATTGACAATTATTGAGCAGCTGGTGCAGCAGCAGCGTCAGCAGCAGGTGCAGCTTCAGCAGCAGGAGCAGCTTCAGTAGTTGCAGCAGCGTCAACAGCTGGAGCAGCTTCTGTAGTTGCAGCAGCTTCAGTAGCAGGTGCAGCTTCAGTAGTTGGAGCTTCTTCTTTTTTTGAACAACCAAAAGATACAGCAGCAACGATCATAACTAATGCTAATAATTTTTTCATCTTCCATTCTCCTTGTTTTCGACTCGATAAGATGACAGTGTATAAATTTGCGCACAATAATATTGAGCCCTAATTTTGTACTACTTTACTTAAGTTTTCGTCAATATCGAAATTAGGAAAAAAATAAAACGCGCCGCGTAGTGAATTTTTTACTATACTGCCACCAAGTTTGTACCCACTAGGTCTTGGTATACCCCGGCTCCCCAAACTACTATTTTTTGATTTTTCGTAAGACCAGAAAGAGGTTTTTTAGCTCGCGATTCGCGGATATTTTTGAAAAACATTTCAAGTGCCTTTAGGTGCGAATTTAAGAGTATCTCTTCGTCGTTTGTAAGCTCCAGTTTTTGAACTCTAATTAGGGTCCCTCCTCCTTCTTGCCCCTCTTTAAAGTGTGATGAAACCATCGAATCCATAAGTTCCTTAACCTCATATTCCTTATTCTCGCGGTGATTTATTTCATTAATCCAATCACAATTATTGTTTACCTTTAAAGAGTAGCTCCCCCTTTCATAGGAGATCCATCCCTTACTAAGCATATCCTGCAACATTATCTTTAAAAGATTTTCGTTTAAGCCAGTGTCCTCTGCAAGTCCCAATAGATCTTTATCGACTCTAACCAAGGATTCTAAAATCATTCTTTCTACTAAAAGTGCCCCGAAATATTTCATAAGATTACCCCTAAAGATTAAAAAGTTTAAATTGATAGCCTTTGAATTTTGGCCAAATGAATTTTTTTTCTCAACATCTGCTCTAAGTTGAGCAGTGTCTCAGATGATAAATTTAATTCGCATTCAAAAAAAAGATCCTTAAAATTTCCCTGCCCAATTTTTTTCTCCTGTACTTTTTTATAGAAAATTTCAAATTCATTTAAGTGCATAATCGCACCATTTAAAATTCTAAAAACTCTTGTCATATGAATACCAGTGTCTGCTGATATTTGTTTTAATGTAGGCTTTTTAAAACGTTTTAAATAATCATCTAATATCGATTTTTGAAAATTCATAATACCCCCTAAGTTTTCTTGGTATTTTTCAGATTAGCAAACTCGATGCCAATTCTTTCAATAACAAAAATTAAGCAGTTAAGAAGTTTGAGAGTGATATTAATGTTCCAATTTGAGAACAAAGTGTTCTAGAATGAAAACATGAATGAACTTCGATTAATTTCCTCCAACATCCGCTTCGCGAATACTGAAGACCATGAAAATTCGTGGGATAACCGCAAACTCTTACTGGCCGAGACACTTTTAGATTTTTCTCCCCATATTATTGGCTCTCAAGAAGGAAGAAAGCCACAATTAGAAGATTTAAAAAAAATTTTAAAAGATTATGATTTGATTTCACAGCATCGCCCATGGATAGAAGAAAGAATGTACCCGTGTATTTTTATAAAAAAAGAATGGGCGAAAATTTTAGAATCGGGAGATTTGTGGCTTAGCGATACGCCTTGTATGCCTGGAAGTAAATCCTTTGATTCGGCATTCCCAAGGCTTGCCACTTGGGCGCTAATTGAACTCAATAAGAATAAAAAAATATTTATCATCACAACTCACTTAGACCATATATCTTCGGTTACTAGGCAAAAACAAATTGGGGTTTTAATTAATGAACTAAAAAATTATATTACCACCTACCCAACTATTTTAATGGGTGACTTTAATGAAGATCCAATGGGGAAAACACGAGAATTATTATTCCAATCACACTTGAAATTAAACGATCCATGGATCACCCTAAACTTAAAAGAAGAAGGTAGCTATCATTCTTTTAATGGTGCGAATGAAAAAAACACAGCTAGAATTGATTGGATCCTTCACACTCAACAATTTAAACCAATTTCGATTGAATTAGACAAAAGACATAGCGGGACTATGTATCCATCAGATCATTATCCCGTAAAATGCAAACTCAATTTTGGCGAGTAGTAGCTACCTCGCTTCCAAGATGGACATAAGTTTCTATTTTATTTTTTGTATTATCAATCATGTCTTTAGTAGGTGACCATTTTCCTTTTTCACCTAAAACAATTACCGTTGATCCTCCAAATAAAAAATATCCTTTCTCGTCACCTCTTTTGAAATTACGCAAATTACCTGATTGAACAATTTTTCCAACCATGATTGCACCAACTTCAACATAGGCAAGCTTTCCAAAGTTTTCTGTTTCAATGATAGTAACTGCTCTTTCATTGGTGGCAAAAATATCCTCTTTTTCTTTTAATGCTAGAGGATTTACTGAATGCAATTTACCGTGGACGGTATAATAATCTAGAACTTTTCCTGTATCTGGGTAATGAAAGCGATGATAGTCAACAGGGCAAAGTCTTGCGAGTAAACATGGGCCATTTTGAAACGTATCACGCCACTTTTCATTATCTAGAAGAAGTTTAGAATTTAAAAATTTTCCCTTCACAGGTACTAATTCATCATCTTTAATTGATTCATAGGCAAAATACCGTGCTTCTGCAGGTGCTCCCATGCTATTAGCACTAACAGGAAAATTGCGAAGTCCGCTTTTAAATTTTCGAATAAAAAAATGGTTAAAACTAGAATATGGATCTTTTACATCACGTCCTTCTTCTGGCAAATAATCTTCTAAATTAATTGCAAAATCTTTAACGAACCTTGATATTTTTTTGCGACTAAAGCTCGTACTTTGGATAACACCATAAAATTTACTGACCCACGGTTTTACTAAAACCTCAGAAAGAGCTTTTCCAGAACTTGACTTATACAGCCACTCTACCATCTTATCGCCGTAAACAATTTCTCTATCCATTTTACCGGTCATCTTATTAAAAAATTGGATGTCCACATTTTCCTCACTTGATCTAAAAGGTAACGAGGATTATATCTATTGTGGATGAGTTGTACTAGGAGGAACCTATGAAAAAAATATTTTTTATTGCGCTGGTTGTCTTAAATTTTTTCCCGAGTATTTTTGCTCAAACTAAAACGCTCCAAAAAGATGCAGAAAATTTCCTGGAAGATGAAAAAAATTCCATTTCTGTTTTTCAAAAAACTGTTGATTCCGTCGTAAACGTTTCCAATATAAAAAAAGCTCGCCGAGGTTTTTTTGATATGGACCCTACGGAAGTGGAGGCAGGTGTTGGCTCAGGGTTTGTTTGGGATAAAATAGGTCATATCGTCACAAATTTCCACGTTGTAGATGGTGGAGATTCTTTTATGATTTCCTTTAAAAACGACAAAAAACAATATCGAGCAAAGTTTGTTGGCGCCGACCCGAAAAAAGATATTGCCGTTCTAAAATTAGAAGAAATGCCTGCTAATCTAAGCGCAATTGCTGTTGGAGATTCAAAAACTCTTCTCGTTGGTCAAAAAACTTTGGCCATTGGTAATCCACTCGGGCTCGACCATACACTTACTACAGGAACAGTTTCTGCGCTAGAGAGAAAAATTCGTGGCTACGGTGGTGTATCAATTCATGGCATGATTCAAACAGATGCCTCAATTAACCCGGGAAATTCCGGCGGTCCATTGCTCGACTCTGAAGGAAAATTGATCGGTATTAATACCATGATTTTTAATGGTGCTGGAGTTGGTAGCAATGCTGGTCTTGGTTTCTCCATTCCAGTAGACACGGTCAAATCCATCGTTCCTCAACTTATAAAATTTGGTAAAGTTATTCGCCCAGGATTAGGTATCGCAGTCCTAGAAGAACAATTTACTGCTCGTTTTGGAATACGCTCTGGTGTAATGGTTAAATATGTTGACCCGAATGGACCAGCAAACAAGGCTGGCCTTCAGGGAATCACAAGAGATCGCCAAGGTAGATTTTACGTAGGTGACTTAATTATAGGAATTGATTCTTATAAAGTTGAATCATACGACGATCTATATAATACGCTCGATAAATATAAAATTGGAGATAAAGTTAAAATTAAATATATTAGAAATAATAAAGAACAAGTTACAACTTTAGCTCTTCAGCAACTATAACCCAAAAGTTTCACTTATAATCCCAGAAGTTTTTGCAATTTCTGGGGTTGTTTCTACAATTTTTCCATCACAACCCAGTATCCATAATTTGCTGGAATATTCAAAAGCAAGCTCTAAGTCATGTGTGGATAATAAAACAGCAGATTGTTTTTCAATTGTTAGCCGCTTGAGTAATTTAAATAATTCGCTTTTGCCTTTTACATCTAAGTACGTTGTTGGCTCATCTAGAATCATCGTATCCAAACTTTGCATGGCTGCACGAGCAAGCAAAACTCTTTGTTTTTGCCCGTCAGATAATTCATTAAAATATTTTTCCCAAAGGTAATTAAGACCAAAAAAATCTCTAATTTCAATTAGCTCTTTACTCATTTCTTTTTCATTAAGATTTTTTGGATAACAACCTAAACGCAACAACTCTGGAACTGTCATAAAATCTACTTGAACTTTATCGGTAAGAAGCACTGAAACGAGTCTAGCAATTTCATCTTTTTTTAGAGATAAAATATTTTTATTATTTAAAAAAATATCTCCAGCGATTTTAGGCACCAAAGCATTAATAGTTTTTAAAAAAGTAGACTTCCCAACACCATTTGGGCCAATCAACGAAATTAACTCTCCTTTATGAAGTTCTAAGTTTATAGCTGATGCCAAGACTTTATTAGCAGAATAACCAAATGATAAATTTACTAATTTAAAACTCATGAATAAGATCCCCTAACTAAAATGTTGATCTTTTTTTAAAATCATAAATAGCAGTAAAGGGGCACCAATAAAACCCATTATTGCATTGGCCGGCAGGGGGAGTGTGAAATTTAAAGACAAAAATATCACAACCATTAATCCTAAGTTTGCACCAAATAACAACGTTGCCGGTATTAATATTTTATGATTGCTTGTTTTAAAATAAGCTCTGGCAATATGACTTGAAACAACACCCACAAAAGCAAGTGGGCCGCAGGCAGCGGTTATTAATGCTGTTAAAAAACATGTATAGAAAATAACTCTGCGTTTAAAACTTGAAACATTTAACCCCGATGTTTCGGCGTAGCCTTCGCCTAGATAGAACAAATTCAGTGCACTACTTATAAAAAATACTATTAAGGAAACAAGTAAGACGATAACCAATAAACCAATTGCATAGATTAAATTTAATTTTTCAAAACTCCCGAGCCCCCACGAAATGAAATCGCGTAATTCATCCTTACTGCTCAAAGAAACTAATAATGAAATAAAACCACTTAAAAAACTGGCCATTAATAAACCAGTAATGAGCAAGACCGTGCGCGATTGAAATTTTTTTGACAAAAGGGATATGATAAAAAATGTG